>DBDO01000251.1 GCA_002293605.1 Desulfovibrionaceae bacterium UBA930 | reverse complement strand
CTTGCGTTCCGTTTTCTTTTGGCCGTCCGCCTTGCGCTCTTCCTGCCCCTGTTTGGCCCTGGAATAGGCCCTTTGGGCTTCTTCGCGCGCCCTGGCCCCCGCCTCATCGGCCTGACTTTCAGAAGCATCGTCCCCTTTTCCGCCCCCTGAAACCGTCTGACTGAGCTTGACGTAGGCCTCGTTGATGAGCTGAAAACGCCGGGAGGCGTCTTTGACATGGGGATTCAGATCCGGATGCAGGGAAAAGGCGAGCCTGCGGTAGGCGCGTTTGATTTCCGCCAAATCCGCGCCCTGTTTCAGGCCAAGTGCCGCATAGCATTCTTTCAGCGTCACGCCCAACCCCCGCGCATGAACAGTTCCATAATTGACTTTCTACCTATCCTTTCCCGGCGGCATAGGCAAGGCTTTCAAGCAGATCCGAAACCTGAAGCGCGGCTGCCTCGTCCGGGCGGGAGGAGCCGACCAGATTCTCGCGCAGCAGATAGGCCAGCCCCTGACGGACAAAAGCCTCGTACGTCTGGCTTTGCGAGATGCCGGGGCAGTACTCTCTGGCCAGGGCGTAGCTCTCCCTGTCCATAAGATTCCCTCGAAAGTAGGGCCAGGCCCTGCATATGTCCGGCTTGCCCTCGTGAACGGAACAGCCCGCGCCCTTGCGGAAAAAAACGCATCCGGCATCATCGCTGCGGATAAAGAGCTTGTCCCCCCGCCGCATGCCCCAGTTTTTCTCAAAGTCCGCAGCGCTTAAAGACAAAAAAGTGCACAGCCTCGCCAAGTCGGCATCGCTGACGACAATTCCCCCCCGGCCTTCGCAGCAGCGCCCGCAGAGCTTACAGGCAAAAGCCTCTTCCTCTTCTGCGCAAGCGGTATCATTCGCGCAAGACTGTAATTCAGACACCGTTCCTCCCAAACATACGGGCATGTTCCACCATAAGACAGGCATCCTCAACGACAGCCACGCCCTGTTCGGCGAGTAAGGCCGCAGCCCCGGCACTAGCAATGCCAAGTTGCATCCAGAAGAGCAGTGGCCGGGGCGAGAGCGACAAGGCCTCACGGGCGTGGCCCAGACAGTAGTCCGGCGCTCGAAAAACATTCACAATATCCACAGGAACAGGTACTTCCGCCAGAGAGACGAAGGTGGACAGGCCCCATACGCTCTTGCGCTTCGGATGCACGGGGATGATTGAATACCCGGCCTGTATCAAATAGCGCCCCACCCTGTCCACGGGCTGACCGGGCGTATCCTTGGCCCCCACTATGGCGATACTGCGCGCGCTTTCCAGAATGCCGCGCACAATCGTTCTGTTCATGACTCCTCATTTCCTCCGATATCCATTAGCAAAAAAATCCAGCAAAAATCTATGCCGTACACCGCCCATCTTTGCCTTGCAGCTTGACCGCCAAGTATGATTCATGCGAAAGTGCGGACCGTAAAAGCGCAGGAGAAGAACCATGATATTCAATGTGGAAAAAGAAACGCTGCCTCGCGACGAATTGGCCGCTCTGCAACTGACCCGCCTGAAGAACCAGTGCGAACGAGTGTATGCCAATGTGCCTTTCTACCGCAAGGCCTTTGACGAGATCGGCGTCACCCCGGCGCAAATCTCCAGCCTTGCGGATCTGCCCCGGCTGCCCTTTACGGAAAAACAGGATCTGCGTGACGGCTATCCCTACCAGATGTTCGCCGTGCCCAAAGACACCATAGTGCGGCTGCACGCCTCCAGCGGCACCACGGGCAAGGCCACTGTGGTCGGCCATACTCAGCGCGATCTGGACAACTGGGCTGAAATGATGGCCCGCTCCCTTGCCGCTGCGGGGCTCACCTCCCTTGACCTCATCCACAACGCTTTCGGCTACGGGCTCTTTACGGGCGGGCTCGGCGTGCACTGCGGTGCCGAGCGCCTCGGGGCCACGGTCATTCCCGTTTCCGGCGGCGGCACGAAACGTCAGGTGGACCTGCTCCGGGACTTTGGCGCAACCGCGCTTACCTGCACGCCCTCGTACGCGCTCTATCTTTATGACGCGGCCCGGGAGGCCGGGGTGGATATCCGCGAACTTCCCCTGCGGGTGGGAGTATTTGGCGCCGAACCCTGGACCGATGAAATGCGGGCTGATATCGAGCGAAAACTAGGCATCAGCGCGGTCAATGTCTACGGCCTTTCTGAAGTCATGGGGCCGGGCGTGGCACAGGAATGCGCGGTGGCCAAATGCGGCATGCACTTGTACGAAGATCATTTTCTGCCAGAAATCATCGACCCCGTTACCGGTGACGTGCTGCCCCCCGGCGCTGTCGGAGAGCTGGTGCTCACCACCCTGACCAAGGAGGCGGTTCCGCTTATCCGCTACCGCACCCGCGATTTGACCAGTCTTGATTACACTCCCTGTGCCTGCGGACGCACCCATGTACGCATCACGCGCATACTCGGTCGCAGCGATGACATGCTGATCATACGCGGCGTGAATGTCTTCCCGCAGCAGATTGAAGCCATTTTGATCGATATGGAAGGCATTTCGCCCCATTATGAAATTGAGGTCAGCAAGGCGGGCAATCTGGACAATCTGGAAATCAAGGTGGAGTTTTCCGAGGCCATGTTCGTGTCCGATGAGGTGCGCCACATACAAAACCGGGAGCAACGCCTACAAAAGGCGATTAAGGACTACCTCGGCGTTACCGCAAAAGTACGCCTGGTGGAGCCGCAAAGCCTGCGCCGCTTCGAAGGCAAGTCCAGCCGAGTGCGCGACCTGCGCGAGAAGAAATAAAGGGCCGTCATTCGCCATCTGTGCAAATCCCGAAAGTCATAGTGATGACTTTCGGGATTTGTTATTGGCGCAAACAAGTTTTGCCTGCCTACCTCATTCCCCGCCGCCCGGTGCCGTTTCCACCACGCGAATCCTATGCCAGCCCCTGCGGTAAAAACGCAGCATCGCCCCCACGGCAAGCAGGACCACATACACGGTAAAGACGGACCAGTAGGAGATCACCGAGGCCAGGCCCAGGGCTTTCAAGAGCACAATGGGCAGTATAAGCAGCAGAACGAGCCCGCCAAGCAGCAGATACATAACACCCAAGGTATCCCCGGCCCCTTTAAGCGCGGCGAAAAAGACGATATTGCCCGCATCCGCCAACGAATAGATGGCGATGAAATAGAGCAGCACTATGCCCAGTTCGCGCACCGGGGCAAAGGCCTCGGGCGACATGCCCCCAGGGATGAAGATATCCATCAGCGGCCCGGCTGCAAGTACAAAGAAGGCAGCCATGGGCAGCATATAGGCAAAGGCCAGGTGCAGGGTATGCATGGTCACACGCTCGGCCTCATCCGGCCTGCCCCGGCCCATGGCCTGCCCTACCAGGGAAGCCAGGGCAATATTCAGCCCGAGCATGGGCATAAAAGCCAGAGAATTTAAAGAAAAGGCTATATTGCTGGCAGCCAAGGCCTGGGTGCCGAAGACCCCCACCTCAAAAGAAAACCAGGTGATAGCGATAAGTTCCACAAAAAAATTGACCCCGCTCGGCAGGCCGAAGCGCAAAAGGCGCCTCAGCATATCCCATTCCGGACGAAAGCCCTTGCGAACGTGATAGACTGCATCGTTTTCTTTGGTAAAAATAACGCAGGCCAGTATAATCGCGCAGACGATCCAGCCAATCACCGTGGCAACGCCCGCCCCCACAATGCCCAGGGGCGGAATGCCGAATCCTCCGAAAATCAACAGATAGTCCAGCGGCACGTTGATAAGAGCAGCGGCCATGTTGGCAATCATCACCGGGCGGGTTTTCCCCCGACCAGAGAAAAATCCGGCCATGGCCGCACCGGCCAGGGAAAAGCCCGCGCCGAGATTCAAAACGCGAAAATAGCTCACCTCAAGCGGACGCACGGAATTGGCATGCCCGGCCAAAGAAAATATCCACTCGGCGGGCCACCAGGTCAGACAGAGCAGCAGCGTGGAAAAGAGTGAAAACCAAAGCCCCTGCCAGAGCGCGCTGCCGACCCGCCCAGGGGCCTTGGAGCCGACATACTGGGCGATAAGCACCGAGGTGTAGCCACACACGCCCATCAGGGTCAGGGTGATGGTCAGGGAGGCTATGGATGCGGGCAGGGCCGCGGCAATGGCGTCCATCGAATAGCGGCTCAGAAAAAGCCGATCGGTAAACTGCATGACCGTAGATGAAGCCATACCCGCGACAAGGGGCAGGCCAACGCGCAGGATGTAGCGGTAGCCCTGAGGCTCGTTGGCGCGTCTGCGTAAGTTTTCGCGTAGTTGGGTGAACATGACCGCGCACCCTACCCTGCCTTAAAGAATTTGACAAGCGTCCAAAAAGAGGAGTATATAACTGGGTTCCATTATTCCTGCTGCTTTGCGGGGTTTGCAGGAAAGCCGCGTTCGCGGCATTCCCCTGCCCCGCCCTGCCGCCCAACCCAGACAACGGATATCCGCATGACCGCACCCACAGCCCGCAATGATTCCCTTCGCAATATAGCCATTATCGCCCACGTTGACCACGGTAAAACCACGCTGGTGGACGCCATGTTCCGCCAGAGCGGCGTATTTCGCGAAGGCCAGGCCGTCGATGAACGCGTCATGGACAGTATGGACCTTGAACGCGAACGGGGCATCACCATTGCCGCCAAAAACTGCGCCGTGTTCTGGAAAAACGTGAAAATCAACATTCTGGACACGCCGGGACACTCGGACTTTGGCGGCGAAGTCGAACGGGCGCTTTCCATGGTGACCGGGGCCATCCTTCTGGTTGATTCCGCCGAAGGCCCGCTCCCGCAAACCCGCTTTGTGCTCAAAAAAACCCTGGAAGCGGGCCTGCGGGTCATTGTGGTGGTCAACAAGATAGACCGCAAGGACGCCCGCCCGCAGGAAGTGCTCAACGAAATATACGACCTCTTCATCGACCTCGGAGCCAGCGAAGAACAGCTTGAATTTCCCGTTCTTTACGCCATCGGGCGCGAGGGCCTGGCCATGCGCTCCCTGCCCGACAAGCTTGAGGAGGACGACAAGGCCGAAAAAAATCTCTCCCCGCTTTTTGACGCCATTCTTGAGGAAATTCCCGGCCCGGCGCACGACCCGGCAGAGCCCTTCCAGATGCTGGTCTCAGACCTGGATTACTCCGACTACCTCGGCCGCCTTGCCGTGGGCAGGGTGCAGCACGGAACCGTGCGTATGCGCGAGGCCCTTGTGCGCATCGGCGAAAACGGTACGCCCCAGCCGATCAAAATCACCAAGCTCCAGGTTTACAGCGGCTTGCGTCTGGTAGACGCCGAAGAGGCCGGCCCCGGCGAAATTGTCGTGCTGGCCGGAGTGGACGATATCGCCATAGGTGACAGCATCTGCACCCGCGAAGCCCCGCGCGCGCTGCCCCGCATTCAGGTCGATGCGCCTACGGTCTCCATGTATTTCGGCATCAACTCCTCCCCCCTGGCCGGGCAGGAAGGCAAGCTCGTCCAGTCGCGCAAAATCCGGGAACGCCTCTTTAACGAAACACGGCGCAATGTCGCCATTCAGGTGGAAGACTCTGAAGACAAGGACAGCTTCATTGTCAAAGGGCGCGGTGAATTTCAAATGGCTATTCTGATTGAGCAGATGCGGCGCGAAGGCTTTGAACTCAGCGTTGGCCGCCCCCAGGTCATCATGCGCGAAGAAAAGGGGGAGCGGCTTGAACCGGTTGAAGCCCTGCTCGTAGACTGCGATGAGGCCTTTCTGGGCGTTGTCACCGAAAAACTCGCCCAGCGCAAAGGACGCATGACCGGCCTGACGAACAATGGCTCCGGCCGGGTGCGCATTGAATTTTCCGTGCCCTCGCGGGGCCTGATCGGCTTTCGGGACGAATTTCTTACCGATACCAAGGGTACCGGCATCATGAATTCCTATGTCTCCGGCTATGAAGCCTACCGGGGGGACTTCCCCACCCGCTTCACCGGCTCCCTGGTGGCTGACCGTCCGGGCAAGGCAGTGGCATACGCCATCTTCAACTTAGAGCCGCGCGGCGTCATGTTCGTTGTGCCGGGCGACCCTATGTATGAAGGACTCGTTGTGGGCGAACACAACCGGGACAACGATATCGATGTCAACCCCACCAAAGAGAAAAAGCTGACCAACCTGCGGGCCTCGGGCAAGGATGAAAACATCATCCTCACCCCCATCCGGCCCATGACCCTTGAATGGGCCCTGCAATTTGTGGCTGATGACGAACTGGTGGAAGTCACGCCTCTGTCCATACGCATCCGAAAAGCCGAACTCAGCGCCCAGAAACGGCACCAGATCGCGGGCAAGAAAAAAACAGCTTCGCCCGGCAAGGGTGAGTAGGATTTGTGTTTTTATGCGGGGCTCCGCCCCGCACCCCGCAAGGGGACTGGTCCCCTTGACCCCCTTCGCCGAAAAACGGCGCTTTGCGCCGTTTTTCGGAAGCTATCCACCCAAACCTTTCTGCGATGGTAAAAATTGCAGGGTCCAGGGGCCTGAGGCCCCTGGCGGGGTGCGGGGCAAAGTCCCAATCTATAAGTTACGCCACCTGACGTCTTCTCCCAAACGTCTGTAAATGCTCCAGCACATAGGGCAGCACTACATCCGGGGTCATTTTTTCCAGGCAGGGCATGCCCGTGGAACAAGTATTTTTGTTGCAGGGCTGGCAGGGCATATCCATCACTTCTCTGGCCTGAAGCGTGCGGTGCTCCGGCGCGGGAAAGGTCCAGCCCGGGCCTGAGCCCCCAAGAATGGTAAAAGTGGGAACCTCCAGGGCGACCGCCATATGGCGCGGCGCGGAGCAATTGCCCAGGTGCAGGCAGGCCCGCTCCATGCAGGCAGCCACTTCACGCAAGCTCAACAAAGAGGGAAGCACGGCCATGCGATCTTTGGCCGCGCACAGCTCCCGCAGGGCCCGGACCTCCTTCTCCTCGCCCGGCCCAAAGGGCAGAAAAAAGCGCAGTTCCGGTTCTTCCCGCGCCAGCATGTCCATAAGGGCCGCATAATGACGGGCGGGCCAGCGCCGGGTTGCCCGGCGGTGCGTCACATCCATACTGATGAAGGGGCCTTGGGAAAGGCCCAGGGAGGCAAGAACTCTCTGCGCTGTCTCCCGTTCTTCCGGCCTCAGGTACAGGCGGGGCCGCTCGCCCTGCCAGCGAATGCCAAGCGCTTCAAGAATGCCCGCCTTGTAGGCAGCCGCGTAGGCCGGGGCGGGTTGAAGCCAATGCGTATACAGGGGCCGCAGATACCAGCGCGGGGGAAAAGAGAGCTTGACCCGCGCCCTGGAAAAGGCCGCAACAGCCCGGCAGCGCGGCAGTTGCTGAAAATCGACAAGCAGATCAAAATCTTGCGCTGCCACTTTGCGGTAGAAAGCGAACTCGTGCAAGAGCGTTGGCAGTTTCTTTTTATCCACCGGCCACAGCTTGTGCACATGCGGGTTGTTTTCCAGCATGGGCAGGCACTTTTTCTCCGTGAACACATGCAAAGAGGCCTTGGGAAAATGACGCGCCAAAAGTTCTATGGCCGGGGTGGTAAGCAGCACATCGCCGAGTTGCCTGAGCTGGCACACGAGAATGCGGCGCACGGAGTCCGGCGCGAGAAGGCCGGGCGCGCCGCCTTGCAGGGCGTCCGGCTCCTGTTTCTGGGGTGATGCAGTATTCATACTATGTATAGCGCTTCCGATATGTCCGAGCTCTGCGCGCACAGATTACCAGAGCAGTTTCACCTTGCGAATAATATTCTCTCTAATGGGAGGCCAGGGGCCTATTAAGCCCCTGGCGGGGCGTGAGACGGAGCCCTACAAAAACAGGGACTTTGCCAGCAGTATATTATAGGGGGCCGACTTCTTCGGCAATACGCAAACAGGTATCTGCCCTGTTCAGGGTATAAAGATGGATCCCCGGAGCCCCGCCGTCAAGGAGCTGTTTGATCTGCTGCACCGCATAGCGGATGCCCGTCTCTCTGACCGCCTCCGGCCCGCCCTGGCGATCGGCCTCTTCAAGGGCCAGATAAAGCTTGGCCGGAATGTTGCAACCGCTCAGGGAAAGTACCCGGCGCAAACCGGCAAAGCTTGCCACAGGCAAGACGCCGGGAATAATAGGCTTTTCAACGCCCAGCACGCGCATTTGCTCCACATATTCAAAGTATTCCCGTGGATCGAAGAAGAGCTGGGTCAGGGCAAAGTCGCTTCCCTGCTTCAACTTGAAGGCGGCAGCCTTTCTGTCTTCCGCAAAAGAACGCGATTCGGGGTGGGGCGTAAGATAGGCGGCGGCGGCAATGCCGAAATCTGAAAATTCATCGCGAATCAGACCTATCAGGTCGGAAGCGTAAGAAAATTCGCATTCCTGCCAGTTAATGCTCTGCCCTTGCGGCACATCGCCTCGCAGAGCCAGAATATTGGTCACGCCAGCCTCTTTCAGCTTGCGCACATAGCTGCGAATAGCCTCTGCGGATGCACCGACGCAGGTCAAGTGAGCCATGGGCGTAAAGCCCCGCCTCGCGATATCAGCAGTTATTTCAAGAGTATAATCCCTTGTACTTCCACCAGCGCCATAGGTGACGGAAACAAACAAAGGGGCAAGGACGCGCAAGGCCTCAACCGTTGAAAAAAAAGCAGGCCAGTTTTCCCGCTCCTTGGGGGGAAAAAATTCCAGGGAATAGAAAGGCCTTTTCCGGCTTATGGCATCGATAATTTTCACGGCTCCGTCCTTGGTTGGCTGTTTCCTTTTTCTAATTTTATATATCAAGATAAATTGATATGTCAATCCACTTCTGGCTAAAGAATACGGGCTGTGCCATACTCTGAGCCATTATGTCCGCGTTTCGCCTTACCCTCATTGCCGGGCAGCTTCTGCTTCTGCTGCTCTGGACGCCCTGCCGGGCCGCCGAAGTGCCTGCCCCGCCCCCTGCCGCCGGGGGTGAGGCAAGCGATTCGCTTGTCTGGCGCGTGCTTGAGCCGGGCTTGGAGCTGGGACTGGCTGTCCGGTCAAAAAACGAACCCTCGGGGAGCAAGGCCGTGTTTGTCGCGCTCAGGGTGGACCCGGCCCGACACAGCTTCAGCCTTTGCATGGCCTCGCAAAGTGGAAAGGCCCTGTCAATGGCGGGCTGGAGCGGGCAGGCCCATCTGCGGGCGGGCATTAACGCAGGCATGTACCTGCCTGACGGGCTGACAAATACCGGCTACATGCGCAGCGGCGCATTCGTGAACAACCCCAAAGTGGGCGCGCGGCTTGGGGCTTTTTTCATGGCCGGGCCCAGATCGCCCAGGCTTCCTCCGGCGGACATCGCGGACAAAGAATCCCCGGCCTGGGAAAAAGGCCTGGAAGAGTATGAGATCGTGGTTCAGAACTACCGCCTGACAAAAGGCGGGCAACTGCTCTGGCCCAAGGGACGGGAGGCGCACAGCATAGCCGCCATAGCCAAAGACAAGGCTGGGCGCATGCTCTTTCTTCTCAGCCAGGAGCCCCTGACCGTTCAGGATTTTGTCCACCGCCTGGACGAACTTTCGCTTGACGCGGCAAAGCTGATGTATGTGGAGGGCGGCAGACAGGCCGGGCTCTTCCTCAGGCTTGAGGCAGAGCCGGAGCACGCCCTGCCGGGCGCTTTCGCGCACCCGGCATCCGGCGGCATTATCTATGTATGGAAGGGACGCCAAAGCCTGCTGAACATTCCGGGCAACCCCGAGGCCCCCTTGCCCAATATCATCGGCGTAAAGATACAGTAGGCCTGATGCATATACTGTAGGGCCTGGGAACAGACGGAGCTACTGGTGCATGCCAGCCTCGTCTTCATCAAAGTACATACCCTCTTCTTCATTTTCCAGAATATCCACCTTATCCTGCAACCATTCCATAACCGCACGTGCTGTATAATAGTTCAGGATAAGCTTGGTATGAATGCGTCTGGTCACAACTTTAAGGCTTTCATCAAGCGGGGCCGCTTCATGCCCGAGGCTCCCGTCAGGAGCGAGGATACGCTCGGAATAGGGGGGAAGTTTATCGCTTTCCGTATAAAAATTCAGTTCGACCTCCCCCTGAGGATTAATACCGCCCCAGACGCCATGCGCATACTGCAAGCGTGCTTCCGGATTTTCCGTATACTCATATCGAATTCGCATGGGAAGCTTGTCCTGACTCATGCCTGCTCCTTCATTATTCGGATTCCACATAAAAAAAGGCCGTTGCACGGCCTGAAACGCAAGACCAAAGGCTCACACTACACATTGGTATATAAAAGTCTGCTGCCCAAAAGTTCCGGAATATTTACCGGGTCCGCAGCCGCAGGCCTGCCGGATTCGCCGTTGGGCATGGGTGCCTGCCCTGCCTGGAGTTTTACGGAATGCATGGCCGCCGTATACAGCGCATTATTGCGCTTATGCATCACTCCGTCCGCTATGGCGTCATCCAGAAGAGAAGAATAGGGCGGCGTCCAGTAGGGCGGGTCAAGCTCGTGCGCCACAAAACGCGTGCCCTCAAGAAGACTCATCTTGGGGATGCTTTCATAAAGGGCGAGAGATTCCGCTATATTAAGCACATGAGGCATGACCGGCTCCACTGTCAAGAACTTCTTTACTTACTATAACAAAGAGGAGCATAAAGTAAAGCCTCGTCTGCGCTCTGGCATCAGGCTTTTCTTGCCTATCCCCCCTGCCTGGGCTATCATTTCTACGGAAAGGCCGGTGTATCCCCTTTGGCGGCCCTGCCCGCTTTTTCTTCGTGCCTTGCCAAACGAAATGGGCATGCATTTCTCGAAAGCCATTAATCCGTGCATTCCTACCTATCATATCTATGCTGAACATCATTCTTTTTACCTCGGCCACCAACACCAGCGGCGGCACGCGCCAGGCCCTGTATCTGGCTCAGGGGCTGGCCGAACAGGGCCACGCCGTCCGCTTTTTTGTTCCGCCGCACGCCGCACTCCCGGAGCTTGCGCCTGACGCGCCTTTCTGGCGTTTTTTCAGCGCTCCTTCCAGTTGGAGACAGGACATTGAAGGCTGTATGGACGAGCTGGCCCAAAACGGCAGACCCACGGTCATTCATGCCTTTCATAATGCGGCGGTCAAAAAGGCCGCATGGTGGGGGCTGTTCTGGAAAAAAAAGGCGCTTACCGTTGCCCACCGGGGCGTGCTCTTCCGACCTGGCAATCCCCTGCCCTACTGGTCTCCGGGCATGGACGCCTTTCTTGTCAACTCCAGAGCCTGCGCCAAGGTGCTGCGCGGCATAGGGCTTTCTTCCAAACGTCTTTTTTACGTGCCTAACTGCGTGCCCGACAGCCGTCTGGTCGCGCGCCAAACAGCGGAAAGCTTACGCACGGAGCTTGGCATGGAGCCTGAGGCTCCCCTTTTTCTCTGCATCGGCAACGACAATCCGAATAAAGGCATCAAGGAACTGCTGCACGCCTTTGCCCTCGCCTTTCCAGAGGCGCGCTCCCAGACTCCGATGCCCCACCTTGCCCTTCTCGGGCTTACCCCCGCGCTCTGGCAGGGGCTGGCCGAAAAGCAGGGACTTAAAGACCGCATCCACTGCCTTGGCAAAAGCGAGGAGGTGGGCAGCTATCTTGCCGCAGCCACGGCTTTGGTGCTGCCTTCTTTCTCCGAATCCATGCCCAACACCCTGCTGGAAGCCGTACGCGCGGGCCTGCCCTGTATAGGCACCGATGTGGGGGCGGTATCCGATGTTCTTCTCGGCGAGGAATATTCCGGAGCATCTCCCTGCGGGCTTGTCGTCCCCCCGGGCGATGTGCCCGCCCTGGCACAGGCTATGCAAAGCCTGGAGGAAAAGCCGGAACTGCGCGCCGCCCTTGCCGCTGCCGCGAAAAACGAGGGAGAGCGCTACCGTCCTGAAAAGCGCATCCGGCTGGTGGAGGAAATTTATACGCAGCTCTTGCGCAAAAAAGGACTGCTGTAATGTCCCCTTCTACAGGCCACAGCCACGGCGGCGAGGTATACGCCCTTGCCCGGCGCATGCGCATCCCGGTTGACACGCTTCTCGACTTCAGCAGCAACGCCAATATCTTCGCCTACCCCCTCACCGAAGCGCTGATCCGGCAGGTTCCCTACCCTTTTGCCCACTACCCTGACAGCGAAGCCGCCGACCTGGTCGAGGCCCTTGCCGTTCATGAGGCTGTTGAGCCAGGGCGTATTCTGCCCGGCAACGGAGCCGCCGAACTCATCTGGCTGACCCTGCAAAGCCTGGCCCCGCGCAAGATCCTTTTCATTGGTCCTATTTTTTCCGAATACCTCAGCGCCTGCCGCGCCTATGAGATAGGCTACGAAATCATCACGCCTCCGGCTGAAAACGATTTCACCTGCACGCATGACAACCTTGAGGCACTTTGGGAGACGGATGCGGATCTGGTGGTGCTGTGCACGCCCAATAACCCGGCAGCCGTCACGTACGGCAACATCCGCAGCATGCTGCACATGCTGCGCGCCCCCAGGGTGCTCATAGACAACAGCTACCGGGAGTTCCTGTTCGGCAGCGAAGCCTATGCGGAAAATCACCCGCTCGCCTACCAGGAGATGATCCGTCCCGGCGTCAGCCTCTTCACCCTGCACAGCTTCACCAAATTTTTCTGCTGTCCCGGCATCCGGCTCGGCTATCTGATTGGCGACCGCACCCAAATAGCGCGCATCAAAAGCCTCAGGCCCTCCTGGACCGTCAGCCCCTTTGCCCAGCGCATGGGCCGCCTTTTTCTGGAGCATATCGAGGACTACAGGGAAAGCCTGCCCGCCCTGTTTCAGGCCACGGCCTTTATGGGCAGGGAACTGCGCCGCCTGCCCTGCATGAACCCAGAGCGCGTTATTGAAGGCCCCGGCTTTCTCTGCTGCGGGCTCGCGCCCCGCTTTCATGCGGCAAGCCTTGCCAGGGCACTGTTGAGTCGCCGCCTGATCGTGCGCGATTGCGACAGCATCCCCGGCATGCCAAAGGGCTATATACGGGTGCAGGCCCGGCCCGAAAAAGACGCGGCCATGCTACTATCCGCTCTGGAAATGCTCTGCGTGGAGTGAAGCTCCCCCGGCTCCGGCCTTACAATGCGGCCCCGTAGCTTTCGACCTTCTCCAGCAGGGCCGCGTTCCAGGGCAATCGAATGAAAAATC
>DBDO01000115.1:5318-6072 GCA_002293605.1 Desulfovibrionaceae bacterium UBA930 | reverse complement strand
GCTCCATAGGCCGCAATGTTTACACTTGTCGCCTCAATGCTGTTCACTCCCTGGGACGCATATATGCCGAAGGAAGGGCCGGAGGATTCTTCGCTGCCAGCACTGATGTCCACCACAGCCGCTTCAATGTCTGCTCTGGCCTTCGCGCTGAGGGTACGGAGGCCGTAAACCCCATCCTTGCCGCCCTGTGCCGCTTCAAAGACAACGAAGCTGCCCCTATCACTCCCTCGAATAGAAGAGGCCGTGGTGGTAAGCAAGGCTGCGGTAGCGCCGCCTTCAGACGCGGCGCTGATGAGGATGTCGCTTTTCTCCGAAGCCCTCGTATCTATATGGCTGTTGGCCATACCGTACGCAAAGCCCGTGCCGGAAGTTTCCACTTCGATCTGCACCTTGTTGTAATCCGTACCGCCGAGCGTGATGTCTTTTTCACGCACAAGCGTTTTGCTAAGTTCGCCCTCCCAATCGGCAGCATACCATTCCGCCTTGAGGTCCGGCCCGAGCTTGTCTCCGGCTGCTTCGGCCCGTTCTTCCTCAAGCTTGTAGTCATAGGCCGTGTCATTATTGATGAGCAGGGGCATTGTGTACGGCAGGCCGCCGTCTATTTGGATAAGGAGCAGTTCCGAGGCAAGTTCCTTGCCCTTCAGGGCCGCCATCCCTGCGGCGGTGAGCCCTACGCTGATAAGACCGCTGACCGGGTCGCCGACCGGCTCGGTGAAATAGGTGAGGCTCTCCGGGTTGGCAAAACTGATGCGGG
>DBDO01000115.1:0-5300 GCA_002293605.1 Desulfovibrionaceae bacterium UBA930 | reverse complement strand
CTGTCCGTGACAATCAAACGGGTATGGTAGGGGATGTTCTCCTGCGGTTCTTCTATTGGCTCTACTGGCGGCTCTGTTGACTGGGCTGGTGCGGGCGCTCCGCCCGGAACAGAGTTGCCCCCCGGCCTTTCTTCTCCGGGGAAAAAAGGTCCGTTCCCCTGTGCCCCTTGCCCGGCAGGAAGCTCCGCTCCTTTTTCGGGCATAAGGCGGCTTTGGGCGATCTCGGAAAGCTCGCTGCCCCGTGACCAGAAATCCGTGCCAAGGCTGCCGAAGCGATCCAGGCCGACAAGGAGGCTCCCGGCATCATCATCGTAACTGCTTCCGCCTCCAGAAGGGGCTGAGGCCGAAGGGCCGGCAGCCGTGGACAGGTCCATATCGCGGGCCATGCTTGCCAAAAAGTCCTGGCCAGCAATTACTGTGCCGTCAGGCAGCACGAAATCCGGCAGGGCTTTCGCCCCTTTCCCCGCCGCCGCAGCTTCTTCTCCGATAATAAAATAGTCGGTGAGCCGAATGGTTCCGCCGTCCTGCTGACGGATAAGCAAGGCTGTGCCCTCGCGTGCAAAGTCGGCAGTACTGGCGTCAAAGCCAAAGCGGATGCTGCCGCCCGGCTCCACATGCAGCTCCTGCACGTTTGCTGCGGCAGGCATGGTGATGATGATGCTGTTCTGCGCCTTCTGTTCCCCTTGTCGAGCAGACATATGCCCCCCTTAGTCTGTAGCGATTCAGAATATGAACGTATTTCGAGCATTCCTTTGGATCAAGCACGGGGGGGGGCGGAATAAAACGTGAAAAGCCCCCGGTCTTGAGAACTACTGTTGATTTTAAGAAATGACATGCCCCCGCATGTCTCGCCATGTATTTTATGATAAACAATCAGCTGACTATACATGCAATCATAAACGAGCACTCTTGTCAATTAAAAACAAAGAAAAAGAAGCTTTTCGCTGTGCTATGCCGCAGCAAGAGTATTTTTTATCATTCTTTCAAGAGGTAACAACTTGTAACCTTTGCGGCAGCGCTATGCCTTCATCGCAATACATGACGGAATTTCCGCCTGGAATATTTTATGGAAAGGCTGAGTTGGCCTTGCTTGGCTTTTCTCTCGCTCCTTGCCAAGGACATAACAACGCCTTTCCCAAAAAGCAGTAATCATTGCCTCCTTCAAGCAGCCTCTCCTTAGGCCACCCGGTGCAGAGCGAAGCGCGAAGTCCCTGCGCCGATAGCCCCCCAAAAAAACGACATGAGGAATTTGTTTAGTTTCGCTTGCAATAGTATGAAATTTATTGTTTATAGTTAAGCAAATATCTAATTTCATATTATCGCTGCCAGCGCGCCTTGCCCTGACGCGACAACGATATGGAGATTCTCATGGATACGAACAAGCACGCCCCCTCTTCCGTCACCGTGGCTGCGCCCTCCGGCTATAAAGCCATAGCGACTGACAGCCTCAGCGGCAAGACCTTATATATACATTCCACACTGTCCGGCATCACTTTTTTGCGGGAAGGCAACGATGTTATCCTTATCCGCAAGGACGGCGGCGTTACCCGCCTGACGGATTTTTTTCTGGAACATGCCGATTCGCTTCCCCAATTCTCCTTTCTTGACCAAGCTCCAATCACTGCAAGCGCGCTGCTTGCCCTGCTCGGCTACGACCCCGCCCTGCACAGCGAAAAAGGGTCTGGAGAAATGACGCTCATTCAGGAGGCGCAAAGCATTCTCGGCTCCGGCATAGGGGACGATGGGTTCGACTTTGGCGATATCGTTCACGGGGTAAATCGTTTATCCATACTGGGCATGCAGTTTGACGGCAAAAGTACGCTGTTGGATGAAGGCTCTCTTTCCGGGGGCCTTCCCACACTGTCTACTCTATTTCGCGAAAGCCTTCTTGCAGAAGCAGGCCATGAGAATGGACCGGATATGGGCCTTGTCCCTACCCTGCCGCTCAGGCGTGTCGTCTATACCTTCACCGAGGAGCTTCTCGACTTCACGCCCATGGTGGGCGGCCAGGCGGGGCAGGCCGACTTAAGCGGGGCACGCTTCACGCTTACAGGGGATGGAGATGGGCTGTACGGCTATTTCACGCTCTCGCCCACTGGCGAGTGGAATTACTCCCGCACGGAAAATATCCTGAGCATGGCAGCGGGAAAGAATTACCCGGACGTATTCAACGCCTCGGCTGTTTTGTCGGACGGAAGCGTTCAGGACGTACAATTCATCATCGATATCGCGGGCAGCAACTCGGCCCCTGTGGTGAACGATGCAAGAGCGCGCGCCGTTGACATTCATTTCACCACCGGACAAGGGCTGGGCGGACGCCTCACGGGAAGCGACATAGACTCGGGCGATGCCATTACCTCCTATACCGCAGGGCAGGCGCGAATCGTCCCGCTCACGCGGGCGCGTGCGGCTGTCTCTGTAACAGAGTACGGCGAGCTTACCGTGAATGAGGACGGCACCTGGAGCTTTATCCCCATGACGGATGAGCAACTGGCGAAAATCATGGCCTTGCAGATCGGGCAATCCGTACAAATTACGGTTGACATAGTCGGCTACGACAGCTCTGGAGCCCAGGATACCGGCACCTTGACCGTTATCATCCTCGGCACAGACCAGGCCCCGGTCTTTGTGGACGCTACCTTGCACACCGCCACCCGTGAAGACACGCTCATAGCGACTCCCACCCTATCCGGGAATCTGGCAGCCACGGATTCCGATGCCAGGGCTGTGCAGAGCTACAGCCTTCCGGGCAATGCTACCGTACTGCAAGGGGCATACGGCTCTTTTACCCTCACTCAAGAGGGTGTATGGACCTACATCAAAAATCCGGATACGGACATCAACTTTATGGCCCAGGACGCGGTCTATACGGACAGCTTTCCCGTTATCGTCACTGACGCCCACAATAGAAGCCGGGCGGGGCAGTTCACAGTGAGCATTACGGGCGATAACGATGCCCCCGTGCTTGTCGGCACCTCTTCCAGCGAATTTAATCCCACCGCTCCTGACGGGGTGGTGCTTTCCGGCGATATTCTGGCCCGCGACCCGGATGAAGGCGACTCTGTTTCCGGCTTCACCCTCACCGCTCCCGTAACAGCCACCTTGGCGGGTAGTGACGCTACTCTGGCCGAATACGGCGAATTCGCCCTGAACCCGGACGGAAGCTGGACCTTTACCGCTGTGACGGACGCTCAAAAAGCCAGGCTCGCCGGGCTTGGAAGCGGCGAAACCCTCGTACTGAGCGTGCCGGTGCAAGGTTTTGATAGCCACGGAGCCGAGGCCAGCGGGAATATCCGCATTGAAATCAACAGCGATAATAGCCCCCCTGTCGTCAGCGGCAATCTCAGCGCCATAACCCATGAGCATATCCTGATCTCCACCGCAGGAGGCATAAGCGGCAATCTCAGCGCTGCGGTTACGGACGCAGAGAGCGATGTCCCGACCTTCCTGCTTGAAGAGGGCGGCCAGGGCCAGTACGGGCAGTTCATCCTCCAGACGGACGGCGCATGGCGCTATGTGCCAACCCGCGACATCAGCTTCATGGCCGAAGGGCAAAACTACACGGAACACTTTAATTTCCTTGTTTCCGATGGTCAGGGCGGCCTTACGGAAGCCGTCTTTACCATCACCATCACAGGCGACAATGATGCGCCTGTACTGGTGGAGGCAAGCGCCAGCAGCACGGATGCCGATATGTACAGCGGTGCGGTGCTGGCCGGAATCTTAAGCGGCGTGGACCCTGACGAGGGCGACTACATCAGCTCCTATGCCCAGAACGGAAGCCCCATAGCCACGGTGAACCAACAGGCGGTCACTCTATCCGACTATGGCGTGCTCATCGTAAACACGGACGGCACCTGGTTTTTCGCGGCCCGGACCGATGCGCAGAAAAAGGCCATGCTGGGCCTGGGACTTGAAGAGATCATGGAAATCAGCGTGCCTGTGCTGCTGACAGATAACCACGGGACGAGCGGCAGCGGCTTTTTAACCATCACCATTGACGGCAGTAACCAGGCCCCGGCCTTTACCAGCCCCCTGACTGTCAATGCCACAGAAACGCAGCTCGCGGGCAGCGGCCCACTCAGCGGCACCCTGGCCGCGACAGACCCGGATACAGGCGACAGACTCAGTTACAGCCTCGCAAACGATTCCGATTCCGGCAAGGGCGCTTACGGCGTGCTCAAAATCGAGCCGAACGGCGCATGGACCTATACCCGCACTGAAGACCCTGCCTTTATGGAGTCCGGGCAGCGCTACAGCGATGCCTTTCTCATACAGGTTTCAGACGGCATGGGCGGTTCTGAAGTAAAGGTCTTCACCATAGATTTTTCGGGAGAAAACAACCCACCGCAGCTGCAAGCTATTTCCATCGAGAGAACGGATGAGTTTTTAGCCTCCGGAACAGAGCTTAACGGCCAGATTATCGGGGACGATCCGGACCAGGGCGACTATACTATAGTGTATAGCGCAGGCCTGGCCCAGGTCGCGCTCCACAATAGTGCGGCAAATACGGATGCACAGGCGAATCTGGATGACTACGGACAGCTTACCGTGAACGAGGACGGAAGCTGGCGTTTCGCCGCAGTCACGCCCGCACAGCAAAAGGCCCTGCTGGGCCTCAGGGCGGACGAGCAACTCCTCATCACCGTGCCTATACGCGGCACGGACCACACCGGCCTGACCGGCTCCAATACCTTGAGCATCACCGTGACCGGCACCAACCAGGCTCCGGTGCTGAGTTCTTCCTTTGTCACAGCCTCTGATGATGACAATATGCTGACGCCCACGAGCACAGTGCTCTTCGGCAAGATAGAGAGCTTCGATGCCGACAGAGACGATGACATCGCCTCCTACAGCGCTGAAATAGTTTCAGCCCTTGTCAGCGGCAACGGAAGCAGCACTGCGGTCAATGCGGGCGACTACGGAAGCTTCACTATAAGCCCGGACGGCTCCTGGACCTTTGTAGCCGCAGAAGGTCCGCAGAGGACGGCCATGCTCGGCCTTACGCCGGGGCAAAGTCTCATCCTCAGCCTGGCCGTAAGCGGCACGGACGAATTCGGCGCAAGCGCCACCACCACCCTGGACATTACCGTGGTCGGCACCAACCAGAATCCGATGCTGCAACTGGCACCCGCTGCCGCAGGGCAGACGGACGAAAGCTTTGCCAACGGCACGGCGCTTTCCGGCAGCACATCCCACAGCGATGCCGATAATGGCGACAGTATCACCTACAGCACAGGAACAATCACGGCTGTGCTGAACGGAAATACCGTTACCGCCTCTGATTACGGCAGCCTGAG
>DBDO01000151.1 GCA_002293605.1 Desulfovibrionaceae bacterium UBA930 | reverse complement strand
CAGCCCCGGCCCGGAGGTTCCGCGCGTGGCCGCGCTGCTCACGGAGGCGGAAATTTGCACACTGGAGCGTGTGGTGCGCGGCCCCCAGGGCTTTTGGCCGCGTCTTCTGAATATGGAGACGAAAAAAGCGGTGGATCTGCGCTTTTACCTTGAGCGCACCCACCCCTGGTGCGCCCTTTTTTCCCTGTGGACCGCCTTTTTGGAGCGTCTGGACTGGGAGCAGTCCGTTGATCTTGAAATCTGGCGACTGGGGCAGGATATGGGCAAAAGCGTCATTGCCATGGAAAGTCTGGAGGAGCAGATAGCCTCTCTGGAAAGCGTGACAGTGGAGCGCGTGGCCGCTTTTTTCCGTAGCGCGCCGGAGTGGCGGCGCTTTACCAGACGCAACGCCGCAGCCTATCTGGCCGGGGATCTCAAGGCCATGATGGGCACGAGCACGGAATTTCCCACCCGCACGGAGCTGGTCATCAATCTGCGCGATCAACGCTTTCGGGAACGCATGCGGCCCTTTCTTGAAGCCGGGCGCTGTGCGGTTTTCGTGGGCACGGCCCATATGCTTGGTCTGCTCCCCATGCTGAGGGAGGACGGCTTTCAGGTGCGGCAGCTTATGCCCACATGGCACCACGCCCTTCGGACAGGGGTGCGTGAATGGATGCGACCTCGTACGGAAGAGGGCGCATGAATCCGCGCGCCGCAGCCCATTTCTCGGCCCAGGCCCTGGTGCCCGAGCAGATCGCTGCCTATGTGGAGGCGCTTTCAGGCAGCAAAGCCCTTGCCTGCGCTTCCTGTGCGGCATACGAGCATGAAAGCGGTCTGGTGCTGATCGGCTACCCCTTTCATGATCCCCTGGATGACGCGGCCCTGGACCTTGCCCTGGCAGAAGCCTGCCGCCTGCCTCTGCTGCGCGGGGGCAAAAGCCTGACCCTGCTCTGCGCGCACCGCCCCCTTGCCGCGCCCCCTGATGCCCTTGCCGCAGAGGATCACTGGTGGAGTCTGGACCTGCCCCTTGCCAAAAGCGGGCAAAAAGTCCGCAACATGCTGCGCCGGGCGGATCGGGCCGTCATTGTCAAACAGAGCCGGGGCGTTTTTGACGCCGCGCACCAAAGTCTGGTGCAGGAGCAGATACGCCGCCGTCCGCTCCGGCCCGGCACGCGCTTTATGTATTCCCGCTTGCCGAGCTACCTTGCGGCCAGCCCCCAGGCCCTGCTTTTTTCCGCCTATGACAGGGAAAGCGGCGAACTGCAGGGCTGCGCCATCGGTGAATACGCAAGCCTGCATACTGCCTTTTACCAATTCGCCTTTCGCGCGCCAAAGGCCCCGCCCGGCACGGCGGATTTACTCTTGGCAGCGCTTTTGCAAGAAGCGGAGGCGCGCGGGCATGCGCGCTGCAACCTGGGCCTGGGCCTAAGCGAGGGCATCAGCTTTTTCAAGCGGAAATGGGGGGCGAAAATCTTGCTGCCCTACCGGGAATACAGCTGGACCCCGCATGCGAAAAAGTGGTGGAAGCTTTGGGAGTGAATGGCTTGGTCTTTATGAACCTTGACAATGATGTCATAAGTGGTATCATAAATATACTGGGGGATTTCATGTCCCGAACGGTTAAACGCTTACAAAAAATGCGACAAAATCCGCGAGATTGGCGGGTTGAGGAAATTCAGAGCATAGCCGACAGTTTGGGGGGGAATGGGTGCATGACTGCGGAAGCCATGTCATCTTCCGCAGTCCATACGGGGAGCACTTGAGCATCCCCGCCCATAGACCAATCAAGCCTATCTATATTGCGAAGTTTCTGGCCCTGATTGCCAGCATACAGGAGGCGGAATAATGAATGCTCCCAAAAACAGAGTAGAGCTCCGTTCGTTGACGGAGGAAGAGGGGGGCGGCTGGCTGGTGACTTTCCCCGACCTACCCGGTTGCATGTCTGACGGTGAAACTCCCGAGGAGGCTTTGCGCAACGCGGCAGAGGCCGAAATAGCCTGGCTGGCCGCTAATGAAAAATGGAAAAAGTCCAGGGCTGGAAAGCCCGTCCGCCTTGTTGCCCGTCTGCCCCGCAGCATTCATCGCGACTTGCAGGCAAGAGCCAGAGAGGAAGGCGTGAGCGTCAACACCATGATGGTGGCGCNNCCATCCGCCATATAGGCATGTTGCGCCGTCACAGGCGCATAGGCAGACAAATACAAAACAACTCCCCTGCCAGGGGGCTTGGGGAGCGGCGTTTCCCGAAGCATAGAGGCTGTGCTGTCATGACTGATCCGCTCGATAATCCAGCCTTCAAAGGTCCGGGCGTGGGTGAGATTCTGGCCGAGGCCTTTTTGGGCAGGCAGCGCCCCATTGCCTGCGTGCAGGTGGAGTTAAGTTCCCTGTGCACGGCGCGCTGCCTCTATTGCCCGCGCGGTGAGCGCCCCATCCGTCAAAAAGCGCGGAATATGGAGCCGGAATGCTTTGCCGCCCTGTGGCCGCTTTTGCGGCAGAGCGCGCGGGTCCACTTGCAGGGCTGGGGGGAGCCCTTTTTGCATCCTCGTTTTTTTGACTTCGCGGCCTTTGCGCGCAAGGCGGGCTGCGCGGTGTCAAGCACGAGCTGCGGCCTGCATATGCAGGACGAGGACGCGCGCCGCATAGTGGAGAGCGGCATGGACGTACTGGCCTTTTCCCTGGCCGGTACGGACGAGGCAAGCAACGCCATACGGCGCGGCGCGTCCTTTGCCGCAGTGTGCGACAGTATCCGCCTGCTGGCCCGGGCGCGCAAAAAGGCCATGGCCGTACACCTGAGCCTGCACTGCGCCTATATTCTGCTGGCGGATCGCATGCAGGCCGTGCAGACCCTGCCGGATCTGGCTGCGGAACTCGGCCTGCACGGGGTGGTGGTGAGCACCCTGGATTATATTGCCGCGCCGGGCCTGGAAGCTCTGGCCTTTGCCCCGCAGGAGAGGGAAAAGATCGAGCGGGCGCGGGATATGCTGGAAAAGGCCGCAGCGCGCGCCCTGGCGCTGGGCCTGGATTTTCACTACGCCCTGCCCTGCCCCAGCCCCCTGAGAACATGCAGGGAGCACGCGGAACGCACGCTCTATGTGGACGCCGAAGGCGCGCTTTCCCCCTGTATCTATCTCAACGCGCCAGGAGGGGAGGACGGCGTGAATCCCTGGGTGTTCGGCAGAGCCAAAGAGCAAGACCCCCTGGCCTGCTGGCGGGGGGAGGCTTTTTCCGCCTTTCGTAAGGCCCTGGCGGAAGGCAGGCCCCAAGGCCCCTGCCTGCGCTGCGCCAAGCGTTTTGAAAGAGAAGGCTGAGATCAGCCTCTATTCCTTTGCTCCCCGGACGGGCTTTGGGGCGGAGCCCCAGATGTATTAGGAAATAGCTCCAGGAACTCAGAAATATAACATGCTTGTATATAAGGAATAAAATCTTCCCAAGCGGCAGAAGGGGGCGGGGTGAAATCATTGCTTGACAGGCCAGAGTGCGGCGGCTATCAGCAAATGAGGACAGGTAAGAGCGCCTTTTTTCTGTTCTTCAATGAAAAACAAAGGGCTGGAAACAGCGCCGAAAACCGACTGGAGGAGAACATGGGTTGGAATGTCGCAGTTGATACGGATAAATGCACAGGCGACGGCGAATGCGTGGACGTTTGCCCTGTTGAAGTCTACGAACTGCAGGACGGCAAGGCTGTTCCGGTGAACGCCGAGGAATGTCTTGGCTGTGAGTCTTGCGTGGAAGTGTGCGAATCCGGCGCCATCACTGTTGAAGAAGTCTAGTCGCGTCCAACTCGACACGCTTCCCTCCCGGCCTGTGCGCGCACGGGCCGGGAGGATCTTCTTCCGGCGTAAAGCCGGAGTCTTTTTACCGGGAAGCGGCGGCGCGCGGGATGCGCATCCGCAACGCCGTAAGGCCGCTTTTTACGGGCCGCAGAGCGTTTTCCTTTTCACCCCTCACCCTTTGGAGCATGCATGACTGGCTCTTTGCCGGATCTGACCCCTTTTTTCGAGCGCTACACAAGGCAGGCCCAGGAGGCCGATGCCCTTTTTGAACGCGTGCGCGGGGTCTATCCTTCCCTTGTGGTCTGCCGTGAGGGGTGCAGCAGCTGCTGCCACGCCCTGTTCGATCTTTCCCTGGTGGAGGCCTTGTACCTGAACGCCGAATTTCACAAGCGCATCCCCCTCGGCAATGAGCGGGCCGCCGTTCTTGACGCTGCGGACAAGGCGGACAGGCAGGCGGCGCGCATCAAGCGTAAAGTGTTCAAAGAGTCGCAGGCGGGCAGGGCGAGCAATGAAATTTTGGCCGAAGTCGCGTCCATGAGCGTGCGCTGCCCCTTGCTGGGCCAGGATGATCGCTGCATCATGTACGAGGCGCGCCCCATTACCTGCCGCTTGTACGGCGTGCCCACGGCCATTGGCGGCAAGGCCCGCACCTGCGGCAAAACCGGCTTTGCGCAAGGGGGGAGCTACCCCACGGTGGCGCTCGACAAGGTGCAGAGCCGTCTCACGGACCTCAGCCGGGAACTTGCGAACTTTCTGGGCTCGTCCTACACGGAGCTGGCCTCCATGTACGTGCCGGTTTCCAGCGCCCTGCTCGCCGAATATAACGCCGCCTATCTCGGCATTGGCGGCATTGCCAAAGAGAAGGACTGATGCAGCGCCCCTCTGACCTTCTGAACGCGCGCGAAGCGCGCCGGTTCTCTCCCGAGGAAGAAGAGCAGAAACGCGTTTTTTACGAACGCATGTCTCCCCGGCGTCGGCGCTTTATTGACCGCATAGGTTTTGAGAACTGGGATCCCTTTGAAGGTCCCAAAGAGCCTATGGATCTGCGTACGGACATCACCCGGCGCACGGTTCAGGAACTGGTGCGGGATTTCATGAAGAGCGCTGTTGGGCGCGTGCACGGCGGGGAATATGCCGGGGGTGCCATGGAGTGCGCCGTGGGCATTGTCGCCGGACAGGAAAAGTATCAGGGCGTGCTGGATTTTTGCGTCTGGTATCATGCATTGCTGCAAAAGGAGAAGCTTTCCCAATGAAGGAACAGTACGAAGACTTAGACGAATATATCGCCGATCTGCGCGCAGCCATCGCAAGCTCGCCTGATTGCGCAAACCATATGTATAATCTGGGCGTTGCCCTTTTGAGCAAACGCGACTTTCACGGGGCCGAACGGTCCTTTCTCGATGCCCTGCGCAAATCGCCCCGTTTGGCCGAGGCCTATGTGCAGCTTGGCGGCATCTGCCTGCAACGCGGCGATTTGGACGGCTGCCTGAACTATAATACGGAAGCGGCCAACTGCCGCCCCCGCTTTGCCATAGCCTGGGGCAATATCGGCTTTGTGCACCTGCAACGCGGCGAGGTTGAAAAGGCCGTGGGTGCCCTCACCAAGGCCGTCAAATGGGACCCCAACTTCATTCAGGCCGTGGCCTCCCTTGGCGCAGCCCACTACATGCAGGGCAATCTGGACGAGAGCATCGCCCTGTCCGAACGGGCCCTCAAACAGCAGCCCGGCTTTGGCCCGGCCTATAACAACCTGGCCCTGGCCTGGCTGGAAAAAGGCCAGGGGAAAAAGGCCCTGGAATATGCCGAACTGGCCGCAGCCAACGGCTTCGAAGTTCCGGAAAAATTCTGGGAAGAGCTTGCGCCCTATAAATAAATTATTTTAAATGAGTCTGTTGTAAGAGCCTTTGAGAGGGCGCTGCCCTCTCAAACTCTCCCGGCAGGGGGCCACGCCCCCTGCACCCGCAATTTCCGAAAAGCGGCGCAGCCGTTTTTCGGAATACGGGGTCAAGGGGACTCGTCCCCTTGCGGGGTCCAGGGGCGGAGCCCCTGGCAGGGCTTGGAGCGGTAGCCCTGCAACTATGTAAAGACAGCTCCTCATACAGTACGAATGGAAGGAACAATTATGGACATGCTTCCTGTCAGGCGCGCCATTTTGAGCGTAACCGACAAGACCGGCCTTGCCGATTTTGCCGCCTTTCTGTCTGAAAAGGGCGTTGAACTCGTGTCCACCGGGGGCACCTGCGCCATGCTGCGGGAAAAGGGCCTTGCCGTGACCCAGGTCAGCGATGTAACCGCTTTTCCAGAAATTATGGGCGGGCGCGTAAAAACTCTGCACCCGGCGATTCACGGCGGCATTCTGGCGGACAAGGACAAGCCCGAACATCTGAAGACCCTGGCTGAACACGGCATCAAAACCTTTGATCTGGTCTGCGTCAACCTCTATGATTTTGCCGGGGCCGTGTCCAAGCAGATGGACTTGCGCTCCGTCATCGAGGAAATTGATATCGGCGGCCCCTGCATGCTGCGCGCTGCGGCGAAAAACTGCCATTCCGTGGCCGTGCTCCCCTCGCCCTCCTTTTACCCGCGCGTTCGCAAGGCCCTGGAAGAAAACGACATGCAGCTTTCGCTGGCGCTGCGCCTTGAACTGGCCGCTGCCGCCTTTGGCCTGACAGCCGCCTATGACGGCGCGATTGCCGCACATCTCGGCAGGGCCGGGATTGAGGGAAGCACACGGGGATATGCGCCATAGCCAGAATTGAAGGAAAACCCCAAGGCCTGAAGACGAGCCGGATGAGGGCGCTTTCCCGCCTGTTCACCCGGCGCTATCCTTCGCTCGGCGGGTATACTGTCGAACAGGGCCGCGAACTGGCCGCGCTTTCCCGGGCCATGGGGCGTCAGCTCGGGCTTTTGATCAACCGCCAGGGCCGCGCGGTCATGGTGCTGGTGGGCGATGCCGGCGGCATTCTCATTCCCGAACTGCCCAGGGCGCGCGAAGGCGCGGGGCGTCTTCGCGGGCTGCGCTTTCTGCATACCCACCTGGGTCCGGACTTGCTCTCGCAGGAAGATCTCATGGATTTGCTCTTCCTGCGTTTTGACAGCATTGCCGCGATCAGCGTGAACGACNNGCGAGCCCCTGCAAATGCAGCGGGCCTATCTTCTGCCCCCCAACCCCGACAACAGAACCCACAGGCTCTGCCCGCCCGAGCGCTGGGACTCCCTGCACACGGACGTGCTGGCCGAGATTACGGCCCTGGAGGAAGAGCTGGCCAGGGGCACGGACGCCTCCTCCTCTGGGGGGGCGCTTTTGCGCGGTGCTCCGGG
>DBDO01000056.1:6402-6536 GCA_002293605.1 Desulfovibrionaceae bacterium UBA930 | reverse complement strand
CAGGGGGTAATCCGCTACGCCGGGGACATTTTCGCCTCCATCACAGGCGGAGAGTACACAGGCATTGCCGCCGGGCTTGAAGGGGATATATACGCGGCCCTGCATCATTCGGGAGAGCGCCGCGATCCTGAAAA
>DBDO01000056.1:4996-6362 GCA_002293605.1 Desulfovibrionaceae bacterium UBA930 | reverse complement strand
CGAAAGCATGCCCCTGATTCTGGATGATATTCTGGTCAATTTCGACCCGGAGCGCACAGCGGGCACGGCAAAGGTGTTCGCGCAATTTGCCCGCTCCAACCAGCTCTTGTTCTTTACCTGCCATCCGGGCATGGCGCAGGCCCTGCTGGATGCGGCCGGGACGGAAGGCTCCCAGGATGCCGCGCCCGCAGCCTTTGAACTGCGCAAGGGGGAGTTGCGGCCCTGGACCGTTTAGGCTCAGGCTTCTTTCTCCGTCAGAGGGCTCTGCCCTCTGGACTCNNATGTTTACTTTATTTGCGTGAAACCCAAATGAGGGGGTCTGGGGGAAATCCTTTCCCCCGGACGGGGTTTGAGGCGGTAGCCCCAAAAGTGAGGGGACTTCCCACCAGGTCCTTCCCTTGACTTTGCGCGTCCTTGTGGCTATGTCACAAAGGCTCCGCTGTCAGCGGTGCCGTAAAAACGATACTTCTCTTTCAAGGAGCTCCGAATGCGTAAAACGCTGTTGCTTTCTTTTGTTTTTGTTGTTCTTTTTGCTGCGGTCGCACGCGCCGAAGGAACGATTGCCGTTGCCAATCTGCAAAAGGTGGCGGCTGAATGCGAAGCGCTTGAAGCCACCCGGCAGGGCATGGAGAAAAAATTCGGCGGGCAGAAGGCTGAACTGGAAAAAGAACGCGCGGCCCTGGAAAAAAAGGCCGCCGAGTATCAAAAAAAGGCCCCCACGGACAAACAGCGCCAGGATTTTATCAAGCAGCAGCGCGAGTATAGCGAAAAAACCCAAGCCTTTATGCGTCTGCTTCAGGCCGATGAAATGCGGGCGCGCCAGGAGATAGACGCCCTGATGGACCGGGCCGCCAAAGAAATCGCCGGACGCAAGAACTACTCCCTGGTGCTGGACGTGTCTACCGCGCCCTATTTTGCGCCGAACATGGATATTACCGCTGACATGCTGGCCGAAACCAACGCCCTGTGGAAAAAGGAAGCCGCTGCCGCTGCTCCTGCCTCCAAATAGTTTTCTATAGCAGTTTCACTTTGAGATACTTGCAGACGGGCTTTGCCCGCCTGCAAGTATCTTGTGGCAAGGATTTGTGAACAAATCCTTGCAGAGCAACTATACATTTTCAAAGTAAATTTGCTCTGGCAGGGACCTGCCCTTTCGGCCCTCCCCGGCAGAGGAGCCGCTTTTGTCTCTGTCCGTCTTTCGCCTTGCAAAGGACGGACAAGCCCTGCGCCCCGCATTTTTCCAAAAGCGTCTCTGCCCTGAAAGGGAGAGCCAAATCCTCCGCATACACAGACAATGAGGTGCTCCTATGGCGATGCTCCTTTCCGACCTTGCCGCAAAACTCGGCCTGACCTTACGCGGTCAGGA
>DBDO01000056.1:1142-4928 GCA_002293605.1 Desulfovibrionaceae bacterium UBA930 | reverse complement strand
GGCCTGCGCGGTCATCGTATCCGCAGCATTCGCCGATGAACCGTCCGCAGCCCTTGTCAGCGACAATCCCTACCGGGATTTCGCCAGGGCAGCCGCCTTTTTTGTGCGCAAACAGGGCAGTTTTTCAGGCCTCAGCGAAAAGGCCTTTATCCATCCGCAGGCAGTCATTGGCCCGAACTGCACCATCCACCCCCATGCCCATGTGGGCGCGCGAACCCGCCTTGACGAGGGCTGCGTGCTCTTTCCCGGCGTCTATGTCGGGGAGGACTGCCATATCGGCAAGGGCTGCGTGCTGTACCCGAACGCGGTTGTGCTGGCGGGAATCACGCTCGGGGAGGGCTGCGTGCTGCATCCGGGCTGCGTGCTCGGCGCTGACGGCTTCGGCTTTGCCGTCATGGACGGCGAAATGCGTAAAATTCCGCAAATAGGCTCGGTAAGCCTTGCCGCCGGGGTCGATGTGGGTGCCAATGCCTGTATTGACCGCGCCACATTGGGGGCGACCCGTGTAGGACGGGATTCGAAAATAGACAATCTGGTGCAGATCGGCCATAATGTGGAGCTGGGCGAGCAATGTCTCGTCATCTCTCAGGTGGGCATCGCAGGCAGCACCAAGGTGGGGAGCAGGGTCACCATGGCAGGCCAGGCCGGTATTGCCGGACACCTGAGCATAGGCGATGGCGTCACCATAGGCCCCCAGTCGGGCGTAGCCAAAGATATCCCCGCCGGGGTCAAGGGCGGCGGCACCCCTTTTATGGAGGGCAAAAGCTTTATGCGCAACGTGGTTCTTGCGCCAAAAGTGCCGGATCTCTTTCTCCGCGTGCAGCAGATGGAAAAAGAGCTGAACGCGCTGAAAGAAAAAATTGCGGAACTTTCCAACGAGACCCTCCCATCATTTCCATCGAGCCCAGGGCATACCAAGGAGAATGCATGACTTCCCCTTCCGAACATCAAAGCACGCAGCAGGCCTCTCTTAGCATCCACAAAATTATGGACCTGCTCCCCCATCGCTATCCCTTTCTGCTCGTGGACCGGGTAAACCGTCTTGAGACGGGCGTTTCCATAGACGCCTATAAAAACGTGAGCGTCAACGAGCCCTTTTTCCAAGGGCATTTTCCGGGCCTGCCTGTCATGCCCGGGGTGCTCATTATCGAGGCCCTGGCCCAGGCCGGGGGCCTTCTCGTGCTGGCGGAACTGGATGAGGCAACGGTGAAAAACAGCCTCTTTCTCTTTACAGGCATTGAAAAGGCGCGCTTTCGCAAGCCCGTGACCCCCGGCGATCGGCTTGATCTGCGCTGCGAGCTTCTGCGCCGCAAAAGACAACTCTGGAGAATGCGCGGCACAGCCCATGTGGACGGCGTGCTGGCCGCCGAAGCGGAACTGACGGCGGCCATAGCCCCCAAGGAGCAGCTTGCGTGAGCGCTCCCACCATTCACCCTTCAGCCTTTGTCTCCCCCAAAGCCGAGATTGGCGATAACGTAAGCATTGGTCCCTGCGCGCTTGTTGAAGAAGACGTGATCATCGGCGAAGGCTGCGATATTCACGCCTTTGCCTCGATCAAGCGCTATACCCGTATGGGCAGAGGCAATGTCGTGCATTCCCACGCCCTTGTCGGCGGCCTGCCGCAGGATCTGAAATTCCACGGCGAGGTCTCCTGGCTTGAATTGGGCGACAACAACCAGATTCGCGAGTTTTCCTCCCTGCACAGGGGCACCGAGGGCGGCGGCGGCCTGACCCGTGTGGGCAGCAACAACCTGATCATGGCCTATTGCCATGTGGCGCACGATTGCCGCATCGGCGACTTTGTGGTCATGTCCAACGCGGCCACCCTGGCCGGGCATGTCGAAGTGTTCGATCACGCCATCATCGGCGGACTTTCGGCAGTGCACCAGTTCTCACGTGTCGGGCGCTATGCCTTTATCGGTGGCATGACCGGCATTATGCAGGATCTGCCCCCCTATATGATGGCTGCGGGCACCCGTGAGGGCATCTACGGCCCCAATCTGGTGGGGCTGCGCAGGCTCCGGCTTCCTTCACGCTCGATTACGGCCGTGCGGACCGCCTTTCGCCGGATATGGCTTTCGGATACCCCAAGGCAGGAAGCCCTGGACGCAGTGGCCCAGGAGTTTGCCGATGTGCCCGAAGTACTGGAAATAGTGGAATTTGTGCGTAGCAGCCCACGCGGCGTCATGCCTGCCGTGCGCCGCGCGGATGCAAAAGACGAGGAATCCTGATGGAAAGCATCGGCATTATAGCCGGTTCGGGGCAGTTTCCCTTTCTGGTGGCGCGAGGCGCAAAGGCCTGCGGGCTGCGCGTGGCCATCTGCGGCTTTCACGCCAATGCAGACCCTGCGCTTGAGGCCGAGGCGGACGCCTTCACCATGCTGCACCTGGGCCAGCTTGGCAAACTGATCGACTTTTTCAAGCATAACGGGGTGCAACGGGCCTGCATGGCGGGCGCGGTCAGCAAGCCCAAGGCCCTGGACATCAAGCCGGATTTTCGCGTTGCCAAGCTTATGTTCAGGCTGGCCGGCAACAGGGGGGACGATGCTATCTTACGCGCCGTGGCTGAAGAGCTGCAGGACGAGGGTATCACAATAAGCCCGCCGGATGCCCTGGCCCCCGGTTTACGCAGCCCGGAAGGCGTTCTGGGGCGGGTGCGGCCGGACCATGAGGGCTGGATCGATATACGCTTCGGCCACCGCATCGCCAAAGCCGTGGGCGCGCTGGATATCGGGCAATGCGTGGTGGTGCGCGGCGGTATCGTTATGGCCGTGGAAGGCATCGAAGGCACAGACGCAGCCATAGCCAGAGGTGGTGAACTGGGCGGCCCCGGCTGCACCGTGGTCAAAGTGCTCAAGCCCAATCAGGACAGACGCCTGGACTTGCCCTCCATCGGTGAGCGCACCATAGCCCTGCTCGCCCAGTATAAAATGGCCTGCCTCGCCTTTGACGCGCACGGGAGCCTGTTTTTCGATCGCGAGGCAAGCCTTGCCCTGGCGGACAAAAAGGGTATCGCCGTGGTGGGCCTGCCCGAAGATACGGAAGCCTTTTTCACAGCCCAGGCAGCGGGCTGAGAAAAGCTTTGTGCGGGACTCCGCCAGAGGGCTCTGCCCTCTGGACTCCCGCCAGGGGCCTGAGGCCCCTGGACCCGCAATTTCTGAAAAACGGCGTTTTACGCCGTTTTTCAGCGATGGAATTGCAGAAACTCTTCGTCCTGCGCAAAGCGAAGGCAAACACGTCTGAGTAAATTCGCAGTTTTGGAGCAATGTACATTAAAAATACATAGTTACTCTGCAAGGATTTGTTCACAAATCCTTGCCACGAGATACTTGTAGCGGGCTTTGTCCGCCGTTAAGCAAGTATCTCAAAGTGAAGCTGCTATAAAGCTTTCTCCACGCTCTGCCGATAAGGAAAATGGCAAATCTTTTTTGCAAAAGGAGCGGAGTATGCTGGACGACACCCTCAAGACGGCAGCAGCCGGAACTGCGACCCTGGAAAATGTCAAAGGGGATATCATAAGCCAGACCCTGGATAAACTGCGCAAGCCCGATGACAAGAAAAAAAAATTCAAGCCCCATGATTCCATGAGCGAAAGCTACAACCTCAGCAAATCAGTGCTCTCCGCAGTCTATGAAGGCAAGGGCAGCATCATTGACAGCAGCAGATAAGGCTCTTTCCGGATACAAAACAGCTCATGAGCCGTTGAATCTGAAAAAAACCGCATTCCGATTGTCAAGGTACGCATACAGTTGCGGGCTGCAATCCGCACGCCCGCGAGGGGCGTGAC
>DBDO01000056.1:0-1117 GCA_002293605.1 Desulfovibrionaceae bacterium UBA930 | reverse complement strand
CAATCCACACGCCCTCACGGACGTGTGGATTAAAAATCTCAGCAAGGAGGGCTCGCGCACTTGACGGCAAACGGCACTTCTGAGTTGACAACTTTTACTCCCAAGTTTGCTACTATTTTGCTTCTATATTTGGCATTTTCTTCCCTTCTACGGGTAGGCAGGTATATGCGAAGATGCTTCGCCTCTCAGACCCCTTTGCGCCGCTCTTTATTTTTTTGCTTTCTCCTGCGCGGAAAGATCCTGTCCAGCAATGTTTCCACTATGCCTTCCTGCTCAACTTGCCAGGCCCTGCCTACTATCCTGCGCATCCAGGGATTGCGGAGAAGAAAGGTATACAGGTGCGTATATTCATGACACCCCAGCTTTGCTATTTCGGCAAAGGCCGACTGACAGGAAAAAGCGAGAGAATAATACTTCCAATATTCCATTGCAGCGGGAAACAGGGCCTTCCAGGGCTTATCGCGGACATAGTGCAGAATTTTCCCGCTATATTCGGAAGGCGCAAGCCAGGCACAGTCCCTGACTCCAAGCAAAAAGTTGTACGATTCGGGCAAGGCGGCAATGTTTAGCCCCTTCTTTTGAAAATAAAAGTTCAGCGCATCCTGATCCGCATACTTGTATTGTTTCTCCGCAATGTCCGCGAAGGCTGCTTCCGCGTAATCAGGATAGTCCTTACGCAGCATATCCAAATTACACAGCATGACTCCGGCATTAATATAGCATTCCGGATCAAAACCCAATTCCTTCTGCCTTCTCAAGTCTTTTTCATTATCCAATTGCCCTATATCAACAGCTCCAGCAACTGGTATTTTACCTACATTTATAGAAAAAATTTCACAAATATTCATTGTGCAGATAATATCACAGTCCATATACAGCACAAGTGATTCATGTACTAATTCAGGTAAAAAAAGACGGTACAGCGTGCCTTTGCCAAAATGTACAGGTACATTTGCAAGTACCGTTTGCGCAATATCAGGAACATCATAGAAGACGACCTCCTGCTCATAGCGCTTTGCCAGAGCGGCAAAGGCCTCCCGCGTTGGCTCGGCTACAGATTCGTCACATAGAATATGCGCTGCACCCTGGCTTTTGTATTTTCAAAAACCGAACATAG
>DBDO01000221.1 GCA_002293605.1 Desulfovibrionaceae bacterium UBA930 | reverse complement strand
CGGCCCGGCTGGGGGCGGCAATCGCCCGGGCCGCTATGGTCCGAAATCCCGGCGCGCTCTTGCTGTACGGAGGGCTTGGCGCGGGAAAAACCACGCTCACGCGCGCGCTTGTCGAGGCCCTGCCCGGCGGCGCGGAGGCAGAGGTGGCAAGCCCAAGCTTTACGCTCTGCAATATATATTGTACTGCACCACAAGTGCATCATTTTGATTTATACCGGCTGGAGCCCCTGTGCTCTGACGAAGCCCTCGAAGAATCGCTCGATGACCCTGCCCTGTTCACCGTGGTGGAGTGGCCGGAACGTATCGCGCCCGCCCTTCTGCCACACAGGGCTCTGTGCTGTACGCTGACCACGGGCAAGGAGGCGGATACCCGCCGGGCGATGCTCTCGGCCCTTGGCCCGGACGCAGCCATATGTCTTTCTTTAGTAGGACTAAGATATAAAATAGCATGAAACTTGAAGGGACATATGTAGCAAATTTTGGACCATATGCTTCATTTGTATTCCCTCGCGATGTCCCGATAATAGGACGGCAAGTACATATAAGAAAAAAAATTTTGTTGCGAGTTGAAAAGTATGCTCAATAATTTTGTAGTAAGCATTCTCTTTAGCCTTTTTCTTCTTCTTTTCTTGCCATTGTATGGGAGAACTGGCAAGGCTGTTCCTGACGAATATAGTGACTATTTCAACAGTGCTATGGAACAGCTCGAAAAAAAAATAATATCCCGGTAGCCCTGGAGCTTGTCAATCAAATTCTTGCTTTGTACCCTGATGCAATTGACGCCCTGAAACTGCAGGCTAATCTCTTTTTGTCTATGGGAAATAAATCCTGTACTTTAAATGATATTGAACGCATTATACAATATGAACAAGATAAGGACTATGCGCAATATTCACTACTTCGATGCATGATTCTGGAAAGCCTTGCTCCGGATAACAAAGAAGCTATATTGCTTTGTTATGCTCAGGCAGCGCAAGCTATGCGTTTGCACTCTTCACCTGAAGAGCTTGCCCGCTGTGGATACTATGTCCGTATGGTAATCCTCGCGGAATCGCCGGATGCGGAGTCCGTCCGGCAGCGTTTTTTAGACTCCCTTGATCCGACTAAGCCCTTTGACGTTATGGAGGGAGACAGCATTCGCTTGTTTGATCGTTCAAAACTCAAATCTTTTTTTGATTTGCTCGATCATGCTGCCTCCACATACCCTCAACAGTGAGGAACACTGCATTATGCGCGTTATGGTTCAAAAATTCGGCGGTACGTCCGTAGCTACCAAAGAACGGATGCTCCAAGTCCTGGAAAAGGTCCGGGGCGGGCTGCAAAACGGCTGCAAGGTTCTGGCCGTGCTGTCCGCCCGTTCGGGAGACACCAACAATCTGCTGGCCCTGGCCAGTGAGTGGTCGGACAACCCTGACCCTGCGGAATCTGATGTACTGGTCTCCACCGGGGAACAGGTTTCCGTGGCCCTGTTCACCATGCTGCTCAAGGACGCGGGCATCAGGGCCCGCTCCTGCACCGGTGGACAGATCGGGGTGAGAAGCAACAGCACATTTGGCAAGGCCCGAATCCGAAGCATTGATACACACGCTATCACGGCTCTGTTTGAACACTATGACGTTCTTGTTGTAACCGGATTTCAGGGCGTGACCGAAGATGGCCGCATAACCACCCTGGGGCGGGGCGGCTCGGATACGTCCGCCGTGGCCCTTGCAGCTGCGGCAAAAGCGGAGCTTTGCGAGATCTACACCGATGTGGAAGGCGTTTTCACCACAGACCCCAACCTGTGCGCCAAGGCGCGCAAGCTGGAGCGGGTCTCCTATGACGAAATGCTGGAAATGGCCAGCATGGGGGCGAAAGTGCTGGAAATACGCTCCGTGGAATTTGCGAAAAAATTTAAGGTTCCGGTGCTGGTGCGCAGCACCTTTTCCGAGGCCCCCGGTACCCTGGTAACTCAAGAGGAGCAAAGTATGGAACAGATCATGGTTTCCGGCATCGCCTACGACAAGGACCAGGCCCGGATCACCCTGCGCTCCGTGCGCGACATGCCGGGCGTTGCCGCCGCGATTTTCGGCCCCCTGGCAGCGGCCAGGCTCTCGGTCGATATGATCGTGCAAACGCCCAGCCGGGACGGCGTGACAGATATGAACTTCACCGTGAGCCGCAAGGATCTAAGGCGCGCCCTGGATATTATGACTGCGGTGGGCGAAGGCGTTGGCGGCATTGATATCGTGCATGATGACAACGTGGTCAAGATCTCGGTCATCGGCGTGGGCATGCGCAACCATTCCGGCGTTGCGGCCAAGGCCTTTGCCGCGCTTCAGGCCGAAAACATCAATATTCTCATGATCAGCACCTCGGAAATCAAGATAAGCTGCCTGATAGAAGAAAAATATGTCGAGCTGGCCGTGCGCACGCTGCACGATGCCTTTGAGCTGGATAAAAGCTCCTACCTCGAAGATTGACGATCATGAAGCATATCACCATTTACGACACGAGTCTGCGCGATGGGAACCAGGCCGAAGATGTCAACCTTTCGCTTGAAGACAAGATTAAAATCGCTCTCAAGCTGGATGAACTCGGACTGCACTACATTGAAGGAGGCTGGCCCGGATCCAGCCCGGTGGACACGGCCTTTTTCAAGGAGATAGCCGCCTACAGCCTGAAAAACGCCCGCATCGCGGCCTTTGGCTCAACGCATCACCCCGGCAACAGTGCCGAGCAGGACAAAAATCTGGCCGCACTTGTGTCCTCCAAGGCACCTGTGGCAACGATTTTCGGCAAGACCTGGGAACTGCATGTGCACGAGGCCCTGCGCGTGAGCACGCAGCGCTATCTTGAGGTCATAAGCGATTCCGTTGCCCTGCTGAAAAAAAATGTGCCGGAAGTGCTTTTTGACGCCGAACACTTTTTCGACGGCTTTCGGCACAATGCAGACTATGCGCTCGCGGCCCTGAAAAAAGCCCTTGAGGCGGGCGCGGACACCCTGGTCCTTTGCGACACCAACGGCGGCAGCACGCCGGAATTCGTGGCCGCAGCAACAGCGCGGGTGCGCGAGGAACTGCCCCAAGCCTGCATCGGCATTCACGCCCACAATGACTGCGAACTGGCCGTTGCTGTCTCGCTGGCCTCTGTCGAAGCCGGTGCCCGCATGGTCCAAGGCACGGTCAACGGCATTGGCGAACGCTGCGGCAATACCAATCTCTGCTCCCTGATCCCTGTGCTTGAATGCAAGTATGACGGCGCATATCGCTGCCTGCCCGAAGGCAGGCTCTCCATGCTGCGGGCAGTCTCCACCTACGTGGCCGAAGTGGCCAATATGGCCCCCTTCAGCCGCCAGCCCTTTGTAGGGCGTTCCGCCTTTGCCCACAAGGGGGGCGTGCACGTCAGCGCGGTCAACCGCAATTCCTCCCTGTACGAGCATATCGACCCGCTCGTGGTGGGCAACGAGCAGCGCGTGCTGCTCACCGAACTGGCCGGACGCAGCAATATCGTGTCCATGGCCCGGCGTTTTGGCTTTCATCTGGATAAAGACGAACCCGTGGTCAAGGGCCTGCTCGCCGAACTCAAGCAAAAGGCCAGCTACGGTTACGACTACGCCGCGGCCGAAGCCTCGGTGGAGCTTCTGCTTTTACGCAAGCTGGGACGCCGGGGCGTGCGGGATTTTTTCAAGCTCGTCCAGTTCCGCGTTCTGGAATCCAAACAGGACGGAGACGGCGTGCCCCTTTCCGAAGCCACGGTCACCCTTGAGGTTGAAGGGGCCACCGAACATACGGCCGCCTTTGGCGAAGGCCCGGTCAACGCCCTGGATAAGGCCCTGCGCAAGGCCTTATATGGCTTTTATCCGCGCCTCAAGGATATGCGTCTGGTGGACTTCAAGGTCCGGGTGCTTGCCGCAACCAGCGAACACAAAGGGACCGGCTCCCAGGTGCGCGTGCTGATAGAATCTGCGGATCAAAACGCCAAGTGGGTGACTGTCGGCGTGTCCTTCAATATCATTGAGGCCAGCTGGCAGGCCCTGATCGATTCCGTGACCTACAAACTCTATAAAGACGAAAACGAAATGCGCAAAAAACAGGCTGCGGACGAGTAGGAGCGTTCTCCTTCAAAGAATTTTCTGGAGGGGCAGCGCCTCTCCAGACCTCCTCGGCAGGGGGCATGGCCCCCGCATCCGCAATTTCCCAAAAGCGGCAGGGCCGTTTTTTGTTCCGTAGCGCAATTTTTTACAATACTTGAAGAGGCCGCAAGGCCTACACTGCCTCCCACATTCTATTGCAAGGAGGCAGTATGGAAAACGATCTGTTCCAACACTTTGAAAAGGGCGTTTTGCGGCAAAAGGGCCAAAAAATCGATCTGGCTCTTTGTCCCTGGAGTCCGCATAAGGATTTCACCGGAGTATCCTTGAAAACTCTGCTTGCGGAGGAGCAGACAGAGGGCCTGCTGGCCTGCCATCTTGTCCGCATCGAGCCTCACTGCGCAATCGGGCTGCACAGACATCCGGCAAGCATTGAACTTCATGAAGTCGTATCAGGCCAAGGTCTTTGCCTGATAGGACAGGAAGAGGTTCCCTACGGCCCCGGAACAATGGCCGTGATCGCCCGTGATGCGCCGCACGAGGTACGGGCCGGAGCGGAAGGGCTGCGCCTGTTCGCCAAGTTTATAGCGCTTCCAAAGTAAAAGCGGCCTTCTTAAATTGACCGGGGGTCATCCCATGGTGACGTTTGAACAGCTTGTGCATATGGCTCTGGTCAACGAACCCGGCAGATACAGCAAGCTCCGCGCTTGCCGTATCTTTTCGCAGCATGGCGCGCAACAGACGAAGACGGCACAGAAGTTGAAAGGCATGCGGCGTCATATGCATGATCTTTTGGAAAAGACGTAAAAAATGCCAGGGGCTGTATCCGGCATGGCAAGCCATCTGCTCAAGGCACAGCGCCTCAGCAGGCTTTTCCAGCATCAGCCGCGCCAGTTCCCGAATTGAACGGGCGCACCTGAGTTCCTCCGTCTCCGGCATACAAAGGCAAGCCCCTTGCAATGGTATGCTGTTCTCGCTGGCATCGGCAGCCGTGAAGCAAGTCCGTTCCGCCTCCCCCAAAAAGAAAGGGCCTTGTGAAAAAAACGCCCTGCCCTGCTCCGTGACAAGACCGCCGCTCTCAAAGCATACGACCAGGAGCGAACTTTCCGCTTCCAGCCGCAGACTGTGCAACTCGTAGGGGGCTATAGAAAAATGCTGCCCGGCTCGCAGTTGGCGGGATTCTATCTTGGTAGCCAGAAAAACAGAGCCCTGGCGCACGAAACCGACCGTCCAGTGCTCTGCGTGCATATGCCAGGGGTAAAACTGTGCCCGCCCCTGCGTGAGAATTACTTCGCCGCAGCCAGACGCGGCCCTGGCATATGCGCTCCCGTACAATGAGGCAATGCGCTGCAAGTGTGCGTAGGTTTCCGGCAATGTCGTCATGAGATGCATTTTTGTTCTAAGGAAGATACGCCTTACAGCGCTGCCTAACGGCGCACAAAGCGCCCTTTATCCCAGGCGACGCCCACATGGTATTCTATAAACCCATCCACGGCACGGGCGAATTCCTGAACGCCCGATCCGGACAGCCCCACCTGGTTCCACTCCGAAGGCGGCAGCAGCGCAACCTTTTCCAAAGCGCGCAGGGCCTCCCCTCCCAGGGGAAGCAAGCGATCCTGTCCTGTTCCGGCGCAAGAGGAGCAGATGATGCGCCCTTCGCTCAGGAGCAAAAAAGAGCGCTCAGACGCGCCTGAAAGCGTATTTTTGCAGCGCGCGCAGTGCGACAGATCCAGGGCGTAGCCCTGTTCAAAGGCCAGGCGGATGCGAAAAAAGAGCGGTAAAAGCCGAGGCAGCTTTTCTCCCTCGTCCAACAGACGCAAGACTTCGCGCATCAAAAAAAGCGCCTCGCCAGCCCCTTCGGGACCAATGCCGAAACTTTGCAAAAAACGGGCACAGTTGACGGCCAGACCAAAGCGGGGCCAATCACTGCGCAGTCTGCCGAGCCCCCTGATTAACGCCCCTTCCTGCAGGGCAAGGTAGGACCCGCGCTTTGAGGCGCTGACGCGCACGCTTATCTCATTGAAAAGGTCAAGGCAGCCGACAAAACGTCTGCGGCTGCGGCTGCCGCCAAAAGCAAAGGCGGATGTCAGGCCGCGCGTTGGCGAGAGAAAACGGACCCACACATCCGCCTCCCTGAATTTGCCGACTTGCAGCACCAGCACTCTTTCAGAAAATTCCATCACCTAAGGAAAGCGTAGGGTTGCAATCTGCCCTCCGGCCCCTGGGCTGCCCATATTTTTGCCGTTATGGGAAACCGTAACGCCGCCGGCATTGCCAAAGGTTATTTCCAACTGCTGATCGTAGCTGATGGTGAACACGCCGCCGGGCCGCAGCGTATGGTCGCGCGTTCGCAAGCCGTCCGTTCGGGAGCGAATCCAGCATTCCGCTGTTGCCCGCACTACGAGCGTATTTTTTCCATCCGGCCTTGCGAGTTCTCCGGGCGTAAGTGCCGCAGCCGGGCTTTGCCGCTCTGCTGCGCCGGGCAGTGCCTCAAGGGTCGGGACAGCCGCTGTGGGGTTTTGTTCCGCTACGGACACTGGACCTGCGCCGAAAGCGCCAACCCCCGCAGAAGCGGGGGCGTTAGCATTGGCAGTATGGGCGGAAGGGGCAGCAAGATCGGGGGGAGAAGGGGGCTGTGCCGCCCTTGCCGAACCTTGCCTTTCTGCAAGGCCCGCTTGTCCAAAAGGCGCAAAATCCGGGCTTGAAAGCCCCGNNACCGGGCGCTGTTCCGGCTGCTCTGCTGCGGGTGAGGTAAGGGCCGAAAAGGGCGCTTTTATCAGTTCGAGAATCTGATCGCCATAGCGCGTTGCCACATACCAGCCTCCTCCGATCAGACCCGCAAAGAAAAGCAGGAAGAAAAGGATAATGGCGAAACGTTTTCCGGCATCAGGGTAGGTCATGGCCGGGTTTGCCCGCAAAATGGATTCCGCCCTGCTTTCGTCAAAGGCGTCAGGAGGAAAGATCTCTTCCAGGGCGGCGTGCATCTCTTGCGGATCATAGCCGACAAGCTGTCCGAAAGAGCGTATAAAGCTTTTCGTGTATACGGTATGAGGCAGACCGACAAGCGAGCCCTCTTCTATCGTTCGTAAAATACGTGCAGATATCTTGATGCGTGAGGCGACATCATCAATGGACATGCCGGAGGCTTCACGCTTTTCTTTGATGGATCGCCCCAGTTCTTCGAATGTCATATCAGTCCCCGAACACTCTTTCAGTGTGCAAATGCCTCGTTTCGATTCCACATAATTTAGAATGTAAATCAGAGGCGGATATCAATAACCGCCTTGTCGCGAAGCTGGCGCAGATAGTCTTTGGCACGCTCCTCACGCAGGGGCGCGAGCAAAATTTCCTCAATATAGGGCCTGGCTTCTTGCAAAGAGAGCGGTTTCGCATCATTGATGGCATCGCGGCGGAATAGGTAAAACCCGCCTTTTGTGCGCAACAGCTGCGACAGCCCTCCGTTCTGGAGCGAGGCCAGCAGTTTTTGCATTTCAGGCGGCAGCCTGTCATACGGCACGCCGCGAATTCTGCCGCCGTCCTGGGCGTTGCGATCAGCCGAGTACTTACGCGCAGCGTCTTCAAAAGAAATCGTACCCGCCTTGAGCTGCTTGTAAATATCCAGCGCATTCAAATTTTCCGGGAGCATGATGACCGAAAAATCCGCGCTTTTCTCTCCCTGGAACTTGTCCGGATGCTTGGCGTAATAGTCGGCCACTTCTTCCGGCGTCACAAAAACCTTGCGATCAACCATGTAATTGGCCATACGCGAACGCAGCAAGTTGTTTTGCAAACGCTGGGTATACATGGCCATGCTTGCACCCTGCGCTCTCAGTTCGGCTTCGAATTGTGCGGCGGTCTTTCCCGTGCGGGCAATGGCCCTGTTTACCTCCTCTTTTGCTTCTGCATCCGACACAGAGACTTTATAGCGCTTGGCCTCCTGCCGGAGCAGGATATCATTAATCAGAGAATCCAGAACCTCCCGCCGCAGGCTTTCCAGCTTGGGATCTTTAGGGTCCATTCTGCGCCGGGCCATCTCCGCAGCCATATGCATGCGAAGCTCATGCAAGGTAATCATTTCGCCGTTCACCACGGCTGCAACTTTATTTACAGTAATTTCAGCGGCTTGTACAGAAAATCCAACAAAAAGAGCAAGCAGCAGCAGGGCCGCGAAGAAATTCGATCTGGGCAAGACAGGCCTCCACCAGGATCTATAAAAGTTCATATGAGTAGCCTACCGTAAACTCTTTCCCTACATTATGCAATGCCGCTTCCAAAGGCCGCAGGGCAGCCATATAAAGTAAAAGTCCTGCCTTCAAAAGGATTTAACAGGTGTTTGCATCGCTGTCCTTGGCGGCAGAGGCTCGGCCAGGGCCGGGGCAATACGAACCTCTGCCTTGCGAAGACGTTTCTGCATCCACTCGGCATATACGGCGCGCACTTTTTCATCGGCAAGGGCCTGCTCCACCCGCTTGGACGTTTCAGCGGCGTCAAGCACGGAAGACGGCGTTTTCTCCACCAGCACGAACTGCCGAAAACCGTCATCGGCATTGCGGACCGCCGAAGCCTGCCAGGGTCGCAGTGCGGATAAATCGTCCAAAAGTTCTTTGGGCAGCATGTCCGCGCCCATATTGATATCATATATGGTCACAAGGTGGTCTTTCTGGGCCAAGGCGGCATTTTTACCGGAAACAAGGCTGTCGCCCGCCTTTTTCACTTCATTGCCGTCAGTTCCCACGATCTGCATAAAGTGCCACTGCTCGGGAATAACGAAGTCTGCGCTATGGCGCTTGTAATACAGCTCCACCTCGTCCGCGCTGATGGAAATTTCCGGCCTCAGTTCCTGCATGATGAACTGCTCGACCATGAGACGCCGGTAGAGCCCTCCCCGCCAGCGACCTTCGTCAATGGCAAGTTCAAGCAGCATGGCCTCAAAACCACCCGGGGGGTAATCCTCCCGAATGCGTTTTTCTTCCGCCTCAAGCTGCCCCAGGTCCAGATCTTTCTGATTACCGCGCATATACTGACAGATAAGCAGTTCTTCGATAATCCGGCCCAGAACGTAGCGGTATTGCCGCTGCAAGGCAATATCGTCAAAGTCCGCTGTTTCTGAGGAACGCCCCGCAAAGAGCACGGAACGCGCGGCCTCCAGATCTCTGAAGGAGACAGACTCGCCGTTCACTTCGGCAACAACCCCGGCAGGCACATCACGCTCCTTGCAGGCAAGAAGCGTAAGCGCCAGCAGCAGGATCAGGGGCAGGAGAAACAATCGCACAGCTATGCCATCCATAAAAAACCGCTTTGCCAGAAAGCGTTCAGGACACCGCTTCCAGTAAAGGACGCAAGAGTTGACGGGCACCAGCAAGGGATTCCTCCACGCTGCCGCCTGTCAGGGGAAGATCCAGCACTGCGGGAGGCTGCAAGCGCACGGGCCGTCCGGCAGCCTGCTGGCCCAGTACAAAGTCGACCAAAGAGGCAGGATTCACGCCGCCCCCTTCAGAAAAGGCAAGGCGCAGACGGTCGGGGAAAATATCAGCTTTTTGCACGCCATAGCGGCTCAAATACCGTTTGAAGCTAAGAACCGCCGTAAAATTCATCAGCTCCGGCGGCAGAGCCCCGAAGCGATCGCGCATCTCAAACACGACATCTTGCTGGCCCTCTTCATCCTGAGATGAAGACAGCATTTTATAATAGCGTAAACGCTCATGGCTGTCTTCCATATAGCCCTCCGGAATAAAAGCGGGAATGCCCAAAGAGAGTTCCGTTTCCTGCACGGTCTGCACCGGCTCACCCTTGAGCTTGGCCACGGCCTCTTCCAGCATTTCAAGAAAAAGTTCCAGCCCCAGGCGGTTCATGTGCCCGCTCTGAGATTCGCCGAGAATATTGCCCGCCCCGCGCAGGCGCAAATCTTCCATGGCTACCTGAAAACCCGCGCCCAGATAATCCATATCCAAGATAATGCGCATCCGCTGCCGGGCGATCTCGGGCAGGCGATCCGGATCAGGAGCGACAAAAACTGCAAAGGCCTGCCTGTCCGAGCGCCCCACCCGGCCCCTGAGCTGGTACAATTGCCCAAGGCCGAAGAGCTGGGCCTGATCCACGATCAAAGTATTGGCGCGGGGAAAATCCAGGCCTGATTCAATAATAGAGGTACAAACAAGCACATCCAGTTCGCCATGCCAGAACTTGTGCATGGCTTCCTCAAGGGCCCTTTCGTCCATCTGGCCGTGCGCCATGCCTATTCTGGCATGCGGGACCAGTTTGCGCACATATTCGGCCACGCGCTCCAGGCCCTGCACCCGGTTGTACACCCAAAATACCTGTCCCTCCCGGGCCAGTTCCCGCTCCACAATACCCCGCAGGGCCGTGTCATCTCTGTCGATAAGCGCCGTAGCCACAGGCTTGCGCTCAGGCGGCGGGGTTTCAATCACCGAAAGCTCCCGAATGCCGGACAGGGATAATTGCAAGGTGCGCGGAATCGGCGTGGCTGTCAAGGTCAGGGCGTCCACGTTTTTGCGCATTTCCTTAAGGCGTTCCTTGTGCCGGACGCCGAAACGCTGCTCTTCGTCCAGAATCAAAAGCCCCAGCCTTGGAATATTCACATCTTTGGAAAGCAGGCGGTGCGTGCCGATAAGAATGTCTATACCCCCTCTGGCAACCCCTTCCAGCACTTCCTTCTGCTTCGTTCTGGAGACGAAGCGCGAAAGCATGCCGATATTCACGGGAAAACCGGCCAGCCGACTTCTGAAGGTCTGGTAATGCTGTTCCGCAAGCACCGTGGTAGGGCACAAAAGAGCCACCTGCCGCCCTTCCAGGGCGGCCCTGAACGCGGCGCGCAGGGCAACTTCCGTTTTGCCGAATCCAACATCACCGCAGACCAGTCTGTCCATAGGCTCGGCTTTTTCCATATCCGCCAAGACCTCCTCAATGGCCCTGGCCTGATCCGGCGTTTCCTCAAAGCCGAAGGAGGCTTCAAATTCCCGGTACATCTCGCTTACGGGGCTGTAGCGGAAGCCTTTGACCACCTTGCGCAGGGCATACATCTGCACCAGATCTGCGGCTATTTTTTCAATAGCCTTGCGCGCCTTGTCCTTGCTCGCTGCCCACTGGTTTCCGCCCAGTTTGTCCGGACTGGGCTGCCCTCCTTCGGCTGATTTGAAGCGCTGAATAAGCGAGAGACGGTCAACCGGCAGGTACAACTTGTCATCGCCCGAATAGTGCAGCAGCAAATAGTCGTTTTGCGTGCCCCCCAGGTTCATCCGGTGCAAACCCTGAAAAATACCCACACCATAGTCCCGATGCACCAGAAAGTCGCCCTCGCGCAAGGAATCATACCGGTCCAGGCCCTGAAAAGCCCCTTTGGGAATCTTGCGCGCACGCTCTACCTGCGGCTGCAATACGTCTTCGCCCAGTACCAGCATGCCGTCCCAGACAAGGGCCATGCCCCTGCGCAGGGGCGAGACCAGGGCGAAAACGCCGTGTTCGGCTTCATCAAAGCGCAGGTGCGGCAGCACGCCTTCCTGCTCGGCCAGCTTCAGAAAGCGGGCGCGGGCGCGGGCTGAAGAAAAACTAAGGACAAGGCGGCCACCCGCTTTCGGACGCAGAACATCCTCGCTTTCGCCGTGCGGACCTGCTTGTACAGCGCTTTCTTCCCTGCCGCGCTTGCGCGCGCTTGCCGAGGCCCAGGCCCGCATCAGGGTAACAAGCTGCTGCCAGGGCCGCTCCTGCTCCTCGGCACGGGGGAACAGTTCCTGAAAAGATGTTATAGCCTTTTCAGGCAGGGAAAGGGCTGTATCCGCTTCCGGCACGCCGATGCGCAGCTCTTCAAAATAGACCCGCCGCGAACGCGCAAACAGCGCAGCCACCTCGGCCAGGGGGCGCAGCACCAGACTGCGAGGCTGCCGTACGCCCCTGATTTCAGCCTCATTGGCCAGAAAATCCGTCCAGCGCCGCTCGGCCTCTTCAAGGGCAAGAGGCACATCGTGTTCTCCGGGCAGCAAGTAAATGCTGTTCGGGGACAACCAGTTCTCCAGGCAGGAGGCCTTTTCATAAAAGACGCCCGAAAAAAGTCCCTGCCCACCGGAATCAGCAGTCCGCATGAGCGCGGCCACATCCGCAGGGCTGAGGCGTCCGTCCTGCACGGTCCTTTCCCAATAGGCTTCAGCCTCACGGCGCAAGGCCCGGCTGACAATAACCGGAGATATCGGCAGCATGCGCAATTCGGTGATATCGGCGATAGAACGCTGGGAAAGGGGGTCGAAAAGGCGGATATCCTCCAGCATGTCGCCGAAGAACTCCAGCCTGAGCGGTTTTGCATAGCCGGGGCAGAAAATATCCAAAATATCGCCGCGTACGGCGATTTCCCCCGGCACGCTGACCATGGGAACGCGCATATAGCCCCAATCAACAGCCTGATCGAGCAGAAGCTCCGGGGCCATCTCCGTATTTTTCCGCAGCGTTAGCTCATGGACATCAAAAATATCGGAAGGCGGCAGACGGAGCAGGAAGTTGTCAAGCGTAAGCAGAACGCCCACAGCGCTCTGCCGCTGGCGCAGGGAATACAGAGAGGCCATGCGCTCTGCCCAGCCACTCTTGCCGCCAAGTCCGGCGGGGTGCTGCGGCATATCAACGAAACGGCGCTCCCACTGCACTCTGGCAGGGGAGGGATCACCCAGGGAACGTTCGGGGTTGAACAGAGTAAGCGCCGATCTGTATTCGGCCAGACTCGCCTGGTCTTTTGCAACAACGACAACGTCATGCCCCTTGTCCCGAAGGCTGAGGGCAAGACGGGCCACCGTTCCTGAACCGGCACGGGTTACTGAAAAAGGACGGGGAGTTACAGCGGTCAAAGCCGCCGTCAGGGAATGAAAGCCCAAACAATTCTCCTGTGCGGGCATGCAAGCCAGGCTTTGCAGACGCGCATAAAAAAACTTTCGCCGCCGGAGGCGCTCCGGCGGCGAAAGCATAACAGGGGCCGCTGAAAACTACAACTGGCCCAAGGCTTCTATATCTTCGCTGGAAAGCAGTTTGTCGAGATCCAGCAAAATCAGCAGACGGTCGTGTAGTTTGCCGACCCCGCTTATGTATTCCGACTCAAGCCCCGCAACCACAGGAGGCGGCGGCTCCACCGTGCTGGCGGGTATGCGCAACACCTCGGAAACGGAATCAACTACAAAACCTACGATCATATTATTGATTTCAATAACTATAATTCTCGTATGCTTGTCATGAGGCTTGGAATCAAGCCCGAAGCGCCGACGCAGATCGATAATGGGAATAACCTTGCCCCGAAGGTTGATCACCCCTTCCACAAAATCCTGGGCGCGGGGAACTTTGGTTATTTCCATGGTCCGGATAATTTCCTGCACCTTGAGAATGTCTACGCCGAACTCCTCTTCGCCTATGCTGAACGTGACAAGCTGGAGCAGTTCATCATCCTGTTTTTTCACATGATCCATATGCTTCCCTCAAGTCTTGCGGCGGGTGCCGTGCGATTATGAAAAACTATATCACTAAACATCCGTACAGCATATATTACTCCAGACCCATATCCTTGTCACGGATTATTTTAAAAACAGTTTCTTCACGGCATTGCCTGCCTAGATTCAGACCTCATTCATTTGGGGGCTACCGCCCCAAACCCCGTCTGGGGGAAATGATTTCCCCCAGCTCCCCATTACAAAGCGAGGGCGGACAGACACAAAACAGGCTCCCCGCCTGGAGGCCTGGGGGACGGATGTCCCCCAGCAAATGAATAGGGGGCTGCCCCTAGCCTTTGCCGATGCAAAAATAGGCAAAGCCGTGACGGGCGAGGGTCTGGCCAGAATACAGGTTGCGCCCGTCAAAAAGGAGCGGGGCGGAAAGGAGCGAACGAATACGTTCAAAATCCGGGGTCCGGAACTGGTTCCACTCGGTGGCCACCAGCAGGGCATCCGCTCCTTCAAGGGCTTTGTACTGCTCGTCAACAACGGTGACCAGCGGGTTTTCCCGCAGCAGATTCGCGGCGTTGCTCCCGGCCACGGGGTCATAGGCCTGAATGCGCATGCCCTGCTCCGTCAATTCCTTGATTACGTCAAGCACCGGCGATTCGCGCATATCGTCCGTATTGGCTTTGAAAGCCAGCCCCCACACGGCCAGGACTTTGCCCTTCACGCCACCCTGGGCGGCGAAATAGTCCGCAATGCGAAGGGCCATATGCTTTTTCTGGCGTCTGTTGACTGAATCAACGGCCAGCAAAAGCTCCGGGTTCAATCCGGCGTCTTTGGCCGTATGGATGAGGGCGCGCACGTCCTTGGGAAAACAGGAACCGCCATAGCCCATGCCCGGATAGATGAAATGATAGCCTATACGGTGGTCCGAGCCTATGCCCGCACGCACATCGCGCACATCAGCCCCGACATGCTCGCAAATAGTGGCTATTTCATTGATAAAGGAAATTTTGGCCGCCAGCATGCAATTGGCGGCGTACTTGATCATTTCAGCGCTGCGCACGCCCGTCACCAGCATTTTGTCACGGGTGCGGGCGAAAGGAGCATAAAGCTCACGCAAAAGGGCTGCGGCTTCTTCATGTTCCGTGCCGACAACAACCCGGTCCGGCTTCATGAAATCATTGACCGCATCGCCTTCTTTAAGAAACTCCGGGTTGGATACAACCGAGAAAGGAATGCTCACCCCCCGCTTGTCCTGCTCCCCAGTGATCGCCGCATGCACGGCATCCGCGGTGCCCACAGGTACGGTGGATTTATCCACCACGATGAGAGGGCCGCGCATGGCGCGACCGACATCCGCGGCCGCCTGCATGATGTAGCCTAAATCACAGGAACCGTCCTCACGCGAAGGCGTTCCCACGCAAATAAAGACGATTGCAGCTTCTTCAAGCCCCTCTTCTATTGCCGCAGTAAAGGCAAGCCGCCCTTCCCTGCGGTTTCGCGCTACCAGTTCCTCCAGGCCGGGCTCAAAAATATGAACCTCACCCCGGTTAAGGGCAGCGACAACAGTTTTGTTCACATCGACACAGCAGACTTTGTTGCCCATTTCAGCAAAACAGGCCGCGCTGACAAGGCCCACATAGCCCGTGCCCACTATACAAAGGTTCATGCGCATAATCTCCTTTGCCTGCCAGTCTGGCGGGCTTTGCCTTTTACTGTTTTTTCCCGCAATAAGGGCAAAAGGCGAAGTTGTCGGACGGCAAGGCCTTGGCGCACTCGGGATTGGAGCAGATATTGGGTATGGGAGCCAGTTCCACAATCAATTCGCCCTCGCGCACCGGCACCATCTGCTTGCTTTCACGGTAATCAGCGGTTTTAAGCACGCGTTTGACCACAGCGTCCAGCGGCGCGGTCACGGCCTTTTCCTGTTTCATAATGGAAATATTGAACAGCTCTTCGCCCTTTTTGACAATATCTCCCGGATGCACATACATAACCCACAAATCACCGCTGCTGGGCGCGCCGATATGATATTCGTTACCAGGGTCGGCCATGGCCCCGGACCTGGTCGAGACGCTTTCCGCTTTCGCCACCTGTACCTCGGAACTCAAGATATCCGAATCGAGCACATAGCGCACAACAGACACGCCATTGGCTCCGGGATTTTGTATGCGAATGAGGCTGAAGTGGTGCGGTTTTCCGTGGGAATCCGTGAAACTCAGCTCTTCGCCGACCCGCACGCCTTCAAACCACACTGAAAGGGGGAGATTATTCGGATTACCGAACTTTTGCCTGAATTCAATGGTTTTGAGCGCATCGCCGGGATGGTTGAGGAACATTAAAAATTCTTCCTGCGAGGGTTCCCGGTGCAGCGCATTTTTCAAAGATGCGAATTCCGCGTCCATGTCCGTATCCGGCAGGGCCTCCAGGGGAGAGCTTTCCGTACGGGCCGCAAGGGCTTTTTGCCAATCAACGCCAAAGGCGCTCTTGTATACCCAGTCCGGAGGAAAGCCCAGCGGCAGCTTGCCAAACTTGCCGAGCAGCAGATCCCGGAAGGCATCGTTACAGTCCTGGTACAGGGCCAGACGCGCCTCCTTCATTTCCGGAGAAAGTTTCTCTTCCGCGTGGCGGGTAATATTTTCCAGCACTTCAAGCAGGTACTGCACCTCCTGCTCTCCGCCGCGCTTGTACGCGCTGGTCACGGCCAGAAAGGCCGTATTCCAGGTGATCTGCGACCCCGGAGTCACATCGTGGTACAGCACAATCTGCCGCGTTCCGGCAAGGTAGCGCAGCATGTAAGGCAAAAGATGGATATAGCCCTGTTTAAGTGCCCCTTCCTGGGAAGAACTGGTGGCCCCGCCCGGCATACCGTGCTGCACCACGTCATAATCGATGCCCTGAAAAAAGGGCGTTGTATAACGATCATAATGAGGCATGATCTGCTTGAGCACAAAGTTGCCATCGCGAATCATGCGTTTGTTCAGGCTGGTCTTCAGGCCGAGATCGTCTTCAAGATGGGCGGCGGTAGAGAGCACTTCACCCTGTCCGTACCAGCGCATGCCCGCGCCCAGGGAGACATCCACGATATGCGCGCCCGCTTTAGCCGCTGCGCCCACGGCGGGGATAAAAAGCCCGTCCGTATAGTGACGGTGATAGTGCAGGACCAGTTCGGGCCACTTTTTACGCAGGGCCGCGACCAAATCCGCCATGAAGCGAGGCGGGCAGTTGCCCGCCATATCCTTGAGCCCGAGAATAATCTGCCGGGAAGCCTCTTTGGCGCTTAGGCCGAGCAGCCTGGCCGCCTGTGCAAGTATCGTTTCGGTCACGCCGAGATAGTGCGGCACATCAAAGCCCCTGCCGTAAGTCAAAGACAGGGCGGGCTGAAAAATCACGCCCTCGGTATTCAGGGCCACTTCGGCGAAAGGCAGCATATTCTCGACATGATTCAGAAAATCAAAACAGCGGATAACGTGGTAATCTTCACAGATTTTTTCCGCCGTAAGGCGCATCAGATTTTTGGGCTGAGGTTTGTAGCCCAGCACGTTGGTGGAGCGGATCAGAATCTGCTTCATGGTTTTCGGCGCGACCCTGTTCCACTCCCTGGCCTCGAAAAAGGGCGAGGTCATGTTGGCCATCATATTGACGTGAAAGTGCGCCCCGCCCCCGGTTTCCAGAGAAAAAAAGCCGCAGTTGTCCAGATAGGGGGCGATCATCAGATCTTCTGCCAGTCTGAAGCGATTGCCGCTGTTGGACTGGGTGTTGTCCCGGCAGGTCGTATCGCAGAAATGGATATAACCTGACTCTCTCACATAGGCCAAAAGCGCCTTTTTATCGCCGCGCGGATAGGGCGATGGCAGGCGCTGCACCGTGGAGGAAATTTCCGGCATGACTATGTCAAAACGCGGCAGGCGCGGCGTATCCTTGGAGCGGTATTCGCCAAGCTGCACAAAGGGGTTGAAGCCCCGGGCCGAAATTTCGGCAATAAGGCGCGCGTTGCGTTCCGCTTCCGGCGCGATGTCGGTATAATCCATAAGCTCCGGGTTGGCCGCGATGAAGCGGGTATCGCAATCCCCGTGCCGGAAGGACGGATGCCTGATAACCTGACGGAAAAAAGGAATGGTGGTTTTCACGCCGCCGACAATGTATTCGCTTAAGGCACGCTCCATGATGCCGAGCACCTTGCTCCAGTCCTGGGCGTAGGTGATTAAAAGCGAACCTGCGGAATCGTAGTTGGAAGGAAATTCATAGCCGGCGCTCATATTGGAATCCAGGCGCACGCCCGGTCCGCCCGGCGAAACATAGCGGGTTATAAGCCCTGCGTTGGGCGAAAAGCCCTTTTGCGGATCTTCACAGTTGATTCGCACCTGCATGGCCACATAACCGGGCCGCAGGGCATCTTCGGAAAAACGCAGCTTGCTGCCGAAGGCGATGGCGATTTGCTCTTCAACCAGGTCGATGCCGTAGCGGGACTCCGTAATCCCGTGTTCCACCTGCAGGCGGGTGTTCACTTCGATAAGATAGGGAGTGCCCTCTTCCGTAATCAGAAACTCCACCGTGCACAGGGAGTGATAGCCTACGGCCCTGACCAGAAGGCGCGAGTATTCCTTCAACTGTTCGCGCAGCTTTTCCGTCAGCATAACCCAAGGTGAGGGCGTGATTTCAATCAGCTTCTGGTTATTGCGCTGAATGCTGCAATCGCGTTCGTCAAAGGCGAAGACATTACCGTGCTGGTCGGCAATGACCTGGATCTCGATATGCCTGACCTGGGTGAGAAATTTTTCCACATAGACACGGGGGTTGCCAAAAGAGGCCTGGGCCATGGTGGAGGCCTTAAAAAAGGCGTCTTCAAGGTCTTGTTCGTTGTGAACCTCAAAAATGCCGCGCCCGCCGCCGCCCCCTTCGGCTTTAAGCATGATCGGAAAGCCGATCTCCTTGGCCACCTTACGCGCCGTGGGCACATCCACCGCGCCTTCAGAACCGGGCACCACCGGAATGCCCAATTTTGTCGCCAGGGCGCGCACCTGTACCTTGTTGCCGAGCAGGTTCATGGATTCCGCCGTGGAACCGATAAAAACAAGCCCCGCCTCCGTACAGATGCGCGGAAAGCTCTCGTCTTCCGAAGCAAAGCCCCAGCCGGGGTGAATGGCGATAATGCCGCGCCGCTTGGCAAGCTGTACGATGCGGCTGACATCAAGGTAGGCACGGGGGTCCGGGCCAAGCAGGAGCAGTTCCTGAGCCGCAGAAGCCGAAGGGGCCGTTTTATCCACGTCCGTTGCGGTCATAACAGCCACAGCATCGAAACGCTCCCTGACGGAGCGACAGATGCGCCGGGCCGATATGCCCCGGTTGGCCACAAGAATAGGTTTTCCTTTCAGACCGCTGACGACCTGCTCAAAGCTCTTAATGCCCATTGTTCATGTTCTCCTGTAGCCCTTTACGCCCGAAGCCTTTCCCTGAACAGGCAAAGTCTTCAAAAAACGCCAAGGCTGAAATAATGCGCTCCACAGAAAAATATAAAACTTTATTCACACCAGGGAAAGGCTTCCGGAAAAAAATTCACGGCGCTCTCCGTGCGACAGTTGCAAGAGCAGGCCCCCTCCCGGTCCGAGCCCCACACAATGCCCTGTCAGCGAGTCCTCATCGCCGTCCATGAGCGCAACGGCCCTGCCCTTCCAGGCCAGCAGCCTCTCTATGGCGGCGAGCACTTCCGGCATGCTCCGCCCTTGCACATGGCGAATATAGACAAGAAGAGCCTCGCTCACAAGTCTGCGCCACAAAACAAAGGGGGCCAGGGCTCCCTGCCCGCCAGGTCGTCCCGGCAGGGGTATGCCATCCGGAGCAGGAACACCGTGTTCCGGCAACAGAACCGCCGCCCCGACCGCCCTGCGCTCGCGCAAATCCGCATCAGCAGGGGCTTCGGCCAGATTGACGCCAAGCCCGGCCATCAGCACGCCCTGCCGTTCTTCAAGCAGGATGCCGCCAACTTTGGCGCGCTCCTGCAACAGCAGATCGTTGGGCCACTTCAAAAAAATCGGAAATCCCAAGGCCCGGAAAGCCGCTGCGAGAATATAGCCGGTAAGCACAGAAGCGGCGTCTCCCGACAAAAGGGGATCCCTCGGCAGGCGGAAACTCACATGTAGATTGCCTCTTGGAGAATGCCAATGCCTTCCGAGCTGCCCCTTGCCCCGAAGCTGGCAGGAGCAAAGCACGCTGCCCCATTCCGGCAGAAGGCCGTCCTCAAGCAGGGTCCAGGCCAGGGGAAAAGAAGAAGCGGAGTTTCCGGCGATAAAGGCGGAAGCGGGCATATCAAGACCGTCCGTCCGCCCTTGCGAAGCGATGCGCCCGGCCCGCTCCGCAGCAGAAGCAAGACCTTTGCCCTCCCAGAGCACAGAACTTTCCTCGTACAGCGCGGCCCGGGTCAAAGTTTTCAGAGCCTCATGCGGGCCGGGCTGCCAGTGTTTAAGCGGTCTTGGCAGAGGTAGAAAAGCGCCGAAAAGGGAGCGTTCTCCGTGCACATCATCGCAAACCAGAGGCTCGGCATGAGGGGGAAGCCCATGGCGCAAGGCCACGAGAAGCGCCTTTTCGAAATCGGCTGAGGGCATGCTGCCTCGTCATCTGTTATGCGGTGGACAATGAAAGGCCTGCCACGCTATGTATGCTGAAACACGCGGCGCGGCATGCGAAAACCGCGCCCTTGCAAAAGCTGTCCTGCCATGAACACCCGAAAACGCGCTATGCGCTGCTATACAGCGGGCGGTGCCGTCCGCGATCTGCTCCTGGGGCGCTCCCCCAGGGATGCCGATTATGTTTTCAGCGGCACGGAAGAAGCATTCATACAAAGGAATCCCACAGCCCGCAAGATCCAAAGCGGCGCGCGCACCATCTTTTTGCTGAAGGGACAAGAGTTCGCCCCGCTTCCTCAAGGCGAATCCCGCGAGGAATCCATAGCCCTGGACCTGCTCCGCCGCGACTTTACCATCAACGCCCTGCTGCTTTCCGAAGAGGGCGTGCTGCATGCGCACGCCAGGGCTCTGGCCGATCTGCAACAAAGGATCATTCGCCCGGCCTCGCCAGACGCGCTGCGCGATGACCCTGCACGTGCCTTTCGGGCGGCCAGATTTGCCGCCACCCTGCCCGGCTTCAGCCTGCATGAGGAAAGCCTGGAGGCCATGCGCAGGCTGGACAAGGCGGCGCTCGGGGGCATCGCTGCCGAGCGGGTAGGCAATGAAGTGCTCAAGGCCTGCCTGGGCGACAGACCAGGCAAGTTTTTGCGCGCGCTTTGCCTCGGCGATTGCCTGAAACCCTGGTTTGCGGAATTTGCAAAGGCCAACGCCATACCGGCAGGGCCGCCCGCGTACCACGCTGTCTCAGTTCTGGAGCACAGCGCCCAGGTGATGGACGCTACGGCCCGAAGCTGCGCGCAAAAGGCCCCGCAGACAGGGCGGGAACGCGCCCTGGCTGTCTGGATGGCCCTGTGCCACGACATCGGCAAAGGCGCGACGCCCCCGGAACTTCTGCCCAGGCACTACGCGCATGAAAGG
>DBDO01000170.1:4304-4486 GCA_002293605.1 Desulfovibrionaceae bacterium UBA930 | reverse complement strand
GCGGGAAAAGCGGGAAGGCGCGCAGGGGCAGGAACTTGCCCTGTCCGCGCTGGACAGGGCCTATGCCGACACGGCCCGGCTGCCTCCCGGTCGTATCGCGCTTTTTAGCGGCACGGCGCACTTTCTGCCCGAGCCGAGCAGGGCGCTTATACCGGAAGGCTTTGCCTGGAAAGGCTTTGTGC
>DBDO01000170.1:3485-4263 GCA_002293605.1 Desulfovibrionaceae bacterium UBA930 | reverse complement strand
CCTCATCAATCTGGAAGACAGCAAGGCCCTGCTGCCCCTGGTGCAGGGGCAGGGCCTGCCCGTGAGCGAATCAGGCGGAGAAGCGGGTCTCTACTACCGGGGGCTGCCTCTGTGCCGTCTTGCTATCAAAGGAAGACGCGCCATGCTGCCCCCTCTTCAGGGAAAGGGTTAAGGAAACGCTGATACCCGGAGGGGCGCTGCCCCTCCGGACCTCCCCGNNGCCTGAGGCCCCTGGACCCGCAATGTGTATAGGAAGCTTGCGGAGCATCTGAGCAAAGCGTCACACCCGCAATTTTCCGAAAAGCGGCGCAGCCGCTTTTCGGCGAAGGGGTTCCAAGGGCCTCAGGCCNNCGGGGGGTGGGGCGGAGCCCCACAAGCATTAATCCGCCGCTTTCTCTGTTTTTTTGGGCCGGATATGCGCAAGAACGCGTTTTTCCGCCGCGCGGGAGCTTTCTGTTTCGAGCGCGGGAATTTCCTGCCGCTCTACAAACATGATCGCCCCGCAGGGGCACATGGCAACGCAGGCGGGCAGGTCTCCCTGCCGTCTGCGTCCGGCGCACAGATCGCACTTGTTCGCGCCCACGCCCTCATCGGTTGCGAACATCCCCCCGTAGGGGCAGCCCAGTATGCAGGAGCGGGCCTCGCAGCCCCGGCAGCGCATGCTGTCAAGGATGACCGCGCCTTCTTCATCCACCCGCAGCGCGTTCTGCACGCAGGCTTTCATGCAATTCGGCGATTCGCAGTGGCGGCAGTACAGCGGCACAATTTCTCCGCCTGT
>DBDO01000170.1:0-3466 GCA_002293605.1 Desulfovibrionaceae bacterium UBA930 | reverse complement strand
TCGCAGCCGATGCATTTACTGTAATCGATATATAAGGTGCGCGAATCGCAATCTGCGCTCATATTCTGTCCTGTCATATACTTCTAAGCTACTATATCCGCGTTGCCGTCATACTCATTTTCCCGGTTTCCGGCTTTCAGATCCAGCCAGTTGGCCAGGGAGCGGGCCGCGCGCAGGCCGCTGTAGACGGCGTGGCCTATCTTGCTCGGTCCGGTCAGTACGTCTCCGGCGACAAAAACATTGTCAATGGCTGTCATATTGAGCCAGCGCACGTCCCCTTTGCGCACGTTTTCAAGCCCCAGTTCCCTGGCAAAGGGGGGGGTGGGCACCTCGCCTATGGCCGTGACCACCACGTCCACGGGCAGCACTTCAAGCCCGCCCTCAGGGCCGCACAGTTCCAGGCCTTCCACTGCCGTCTCCCCGAGAATGCGAAGGGGGGTTCGGCGTTCGTGCCAAAGGCAGCCCGCTTCGCGCAGGCGCTCTGCCTCATAGGCTCCGCAGGGCGCTTCCCGCGCTGTTTTGCGGTACACGATGGAGACCTCGGCCGCGCCGATGCGCTTGGCGCTGTCCGCCACATCCACAGCCGAATGCCCGCCTCCGATGACGGCAACGCGCTTGCCCGCGACATCGGGCAGGTTCACCGTGGTCGAGGCGTACTGGACGGCCCGGATGGGAAACAAAAATTCAAGCCCCGAATAGACGCCGGGCAGATTCTCCCCGGCAATGCCGAGCTTGCGGGACTTCCAGGAGCCGGTGCAGATCATGATCGCATCGTGGCGCTCCAGCAGATCGGCCAGACCGATCATGTCGAAAGAGAAATGATCCCCTTCTTCTTCGTGCAGGGGGGCGCTACAGCAGATCTTGGTCCTGGTGTGGAAAATCACCCCGTAGACGCGCTCAAGCATGGTCACCCCGCGGGTGATGCGCTCTCGGGGGATGCGGGAGTCGGGAATGCCGAAGACCATGAGCCCGCCCGGTTCGGGCAGTTTGTCATAGGCCTCCACCTGATAGCCGTTGGACGCAAGATAGCCCGCGGCGGCAAGGCCCGAAGGTCCGGCCCCGATGATGCCTATGTTGCGCCCCACAGGTGGGACCATTTCCGAGCGGTAAAATGCGAAATTCACGCGAGTTGCGTCAGCCGGGGTCATTCCTTTCTCCTTAAGCTTGCTCCTGAACAGGATAAGCCTCTTTGCTCCGGGGGGCAAGGGGGAGAATGGCCTCCCTGTGTGCGGCCTCAGGCTACCGCCCTTCCCCGCCCAATTTTGGCAGGAAAAAGGCCGCAAGGGCGGGGATGAGGGCCAGGCAGGCGAGCACGTGCATTACCGGGTGAAAGCCGTGCAGGTCTGCCAGTCTGCCCAGAGAGGGCGCGGCAAGGCCGCCCACGCTGATCACAAGGCCGAGGCTCACGCCGGAGGCCAGCCCGACATGGCGGGGCAGGTACTTCTGCCCCAGAAGCACCATAGGGCTGAAGGGCAGATACAGGCCTGCGGCTATGGGGGCCAGAAGCAGGGTAGCAGGCAAAAGGCTCGGCCCGAGAGCGAACAGGGCCGCTGCGGGAAGCAGCAGGAGAAAGCCCGCCCGGATCATGCTGTGCAGGCCGAAGCGATCCGCCAGGCGGCCCCCGAAAAGCGCGCACAGCGCGCCTGTGGCAAGAAAAAAGCTCAAGGCCGTGCTGGCGGCGGCTTCCGTAGCGCCGAAGACCTTGATCCAGTACAGGGGCAAAAAGGTGTTCATGCCGTAAAAGACAAAGGAGCGGCTGAGAAGAATGACGCATAAAAGGCCAAAGGCGGCCCAGCGGTCCTTTCCGGGCGCGCCAGGCCCTGCTTCGGCCCCGCTTTTTTCCTGCATGCTTCTTTGCAGCGCATGCATATGCCGTAGCAGCAGAGCGCCCATGACAAGGGCGGGCAGAAAGAGGAAGCAGAGCCCCCGCATGCCAAAGCAGAGCACCAGCGGCGTTGCGAGCATGGGGCCGAGCGCGAAGCCGATATTGCCGCCGAAAGAGAAAATGCCGAGGGCCGTGGCCTTTTTTTTCTCCGCTGCAATTTTGCCCGCCCAGCGCGCGCCTTCCGGGTGAAAGGCCGCCACCCCGATGCCGCTGACCGTGACGGCGATAAAAAGCAGCGGATAGCTGGAAACAAGGCCCGTAAACCCCATGCCCGCGCAGGCCAGAAAGACCCCGGCCCCCAGAACCCAGGGCATGGCGCCTTTGTCCGCCAGCAGGCCGAACAGGGGCTGTATGATGGAAGAAATCAGGTTCAGCCCGAACACCAGGCTCGCGGCCAGGGCGTAACTATAGCCGTGCTCGCTGATCAAAAAGGGCAGTATGGCGGGCAGAACGCCCTGGGCCATGTCCGCGAACATATGGCCCGCCGAAATATAATAGATGCTCCCTCGTCTGCCTGCTTGCATATCTTCCTCCAAAGAAGAGGATATTTTCTATACCCTTTGCCGGGGGCTTGCAAAGGGACTTTGCAGCATATTGCCAAGGCAGGGGGGGCTCCCGTATATAACGGATGGCATTCAATATTCTCTCAAGCGAAGACGGAACGGAGACGCCATGACAAAACACTGTTTGGAACATAACATCGGCAACGCCCGCATGCTGATTGAAAGCCTGCCCTATATGCGCCAGTTTCGCGGGGAAGTGGTGGTCATCAAGTACGGCGGGCACGCCATGAAGGACGAGGCCCTGAAGCGCTCCTTTGCCTTGAACGTGGCCCTGCTCAAATATGTGGGCGTGCGCCCGGTCATCGTGCACGGGGGCGGGCCGCAGATAGGGGCCATGCTCAAACGCCTGAATATAGAATCCTTTTTTCGCGAGGGGCTGCGCGTTACGGATGACGCCACCATGGATGTGGTGGAAATGGTCCTGGTCGGCATGGTGAACAAGGAAATCGTCAGCCGCATCAATCTCGCGGGCGCAAAGGCCGTGGGTCTTTCCGGCAAGGACGGGCAACTGATCAGGGCGCGCAAAATGGAGATGGCCGTGGCTGGCGGGGAAAACCGCCCGGCGGAGATTATCGACCTTGGCAGGGTCGGTGAAGTCATGGGGGTAGATACCGGCCTGCTCGATCTCATCAGCCGCGAGGACTATATTCCGGTTATTGCGCCCACAGGGGTGGATGAAGAAAACGGCACCTACAATATCAACGCGGATTCCGTGGCCGGGGCCGTGGCCGCCGCGCTCAAGGCCAAGCGCCTGCTGCTTCTGACCGATGTGCCCGGCATTCTGGACAAGCAGGGCAGGCTCATCGAATCCCTTTCCATGGACGAAACCTGGGGGCTCTTTGAGGATGGAACTCTGCAAGGGGGCATGATTCCCAAGGTCAAATGCTGCCTTGAGGCCTTGCAGGAGGGCGTGGAAAAGGCCGTGATTATCGATGGCAGAGCGGAAAACTGCATTTTGCTGGAGCTTTTCACCGATGCCGGAATAGGGACGGAGATTGTGGGTAAACGGCAGGGCTAG
>DBDO01000213.1 GCA_002293605.1 Desulfovibrionaceae bacterium UBA930 | reverse complement strand
GCCTGTCCCTCACCCTTTAGATGCAAGCGCAAAGGAGCCCCATATGGCGGCAGCAGAATCACCGGCCCTTGCCCTTTTTAAAAAAAAGGCGGCGGTCGTATCGGCCAAGGTTGTCGAAGTGAAAAATCTGGACGAGGCCCTCGCCTACGCCCTGGATGTCTGTGAACAAAAAGAAGCCTGCGAACTGCTTTTTACCGGCTGTGACGAGAATCTTTCCCCCGATGCCGAAGGGCTGTGCGGACGGGCCGTAACCAAGACCTTCGCCGCTCCCGGCCTTGCGAAAAAGGAATTTGCCGCCCTTGAAAAAAAAGGGAAGGAGAAAGGCTTTACGATCATCAAAGAAGGGATGCGCGCCCACCTTGCCGGTATTGATGTAGGTTTTGCCGTTGCCAATCTCGGCATTGCCGAAACCGGCTCCTGCGTCATCGCCTCGCAGAGTGAAGATCTGCGCCTCTCTGGCATGGTGTGCGAGGTAAACGTCATTGCCCTGCCCAAGTCCGCCATTGTCGCCTCGCTTTATGACGCCGAAGAGTTCATGAATGCCGTCATGAAAGAAGGCGTCATGTACACCTCCTTCATTTCCGGCCCCAGCCGCACCGCCGACATTGAACGGGTGCTCACCCTTGGCGTGCACGGCCCCCTTGAACTTCACGTTGCTCTGATGGAGGGCTAGACATGCAGGAAAACAGAAACATAAAAGGTTACCACGAGGAACTCAAGGAAGCGCTTGACGACAGCTTTCTGCGCGAAACCCTTGACAAATTCGCCGTTGCCTACCGGGCCAACCGGAAAATGATTTTCGCCGATGTCAATGAAAAAGAACTGATCAGGGAAATCGCAGCGGCCAAGGACGCCTCTATCGATCGTCTTGAGGAACTGTACACCCAGTTCAAAAAAGAAGCGGAAAAACGCGGTATCGTCGTGCACCGGGCCGCTACCGGCGCAGAGGCGAACGAAATTATCTGCCGCATTGCCAGAGAAAACAGCGTCAAGAAGATCATTAAGTCCAAATCCATGACCGGCGAAGAAATCCACATCAACCACGCCCTTGAGGCCCAGGACTGCGAGGTGGTGGAGACCGATCTTGGCGAGTGGATTATCCAGCTGCGCAAGGAAGGGCCCACCCATATGGTGATGCCCGCCATCCACCTCTCCCGACACCAGGTGGCCGATGACTTCAGCAAGGTCACCGGACACAAGCAGGACAGTGATATTTCCAAGCTGGTCAAAGTGGCCCGGCGCGAACTGCGGGCCAAATTCGCCCAGGCGGACATGGGCATTTCCGGGGCTAACTTCGCCATTGCCGACAGCGGCACCATTGCCATCTGTACGAACGAAGGGAACGGGCGCCTCACCACCACCCTGCCCCGCGTGCATGTGGCCATCTGCGGTCTGGACAAACTCACCCCCAACCTCCATGACGCCATGCGCGTGATTAACGTGCTGCCGCGCAACGCCACTAGCCAGATTCTCACCTCCTATGTCTCCTGGATGACCGGCGCAAACGAGTGCACGCTCAATCCGGATGCAAAGAAAATCATGCATGTGGTCTTTCTGGATAACGGCCGCTCCGCCCTGGCCAAAGACCCGGTCTGCCGCGATGCCCTGCGCTGCGTGCGCTGCGGGGCCTGCGCCAATGTATGCCCCGTGTACCGCCTGGTCGGCGGCCACAAGATGGGCTACATTTATATCGGTGCTATCGGCCTTATCCTGACCTATTTTTTCCACGGACGCGAAAACGCCAAAGCCCTGGTGCAAAACTGCATCAATTGCGAGGCCTGTAAGGATATCTGCGCCGCTGGCATAGACCTGCCCGGCATCATTCAGGAAATACGCGCCCGCCTGAACGAGGAGGCAGGCGCGCCCATCGAATCCGCCCTCATGGGCAGGGTGCTCTCCAACCGGAAAATGTTCCACACCCTGCTGCGTTTCGGCAAATGGGCCCAACGCCCGGCCACCGGCGGCACCAAGTTCATCCGCCATCTGCCGGAAGTGTTCATGAAGGGTCAGGGCTTTCGCGCACTGCCCGCCATCGCCGAAAAAGCCTTCCGCGACAAATGGGACACCCTGAAAACCATTATTCCCGGCAAGGGCAAATACCGCATCGGCCTCTTTGCCGGTTGCGCACAGGATTTCGTCTACCCCGAACAGCTTGAGGCGGCAGTGAAGATTCTGACCGCCAAGGGATGCAGCGTGGAATTCCCCATGGAGCAAAGCTGCTGCGGTCTTCCCGTGCAGACCATGGGTGAACGAAAGGCTGCTGAACGGGTTGCCCTGCAAAACGTCAAGGCCTTTGCCGCCGGAAACTATGATTATATCCTCACCCTGTGCGCCTCCTGCGCCTCGCACCTGAAGCACAACTACCCGCAAATCCTCAAAGGGCACAGCAACATGACCTTTGAGGTGGAACAGTTCGCGGCCCGGGTGAAAGACTTCAGTTCCTTTGCCCGCGATGTGCTCGGGCTTGGCGAAGAGGACTTTGCAAAAACCTCTGAAACGGTCTGCTACCACGCCCCCTGCCACGAATGCCGGGGCATGGGAGTCACAGAACAGCCGCGTGCCCTGCTGGGCGCTGCCGCCGAATACAAGCAGACGGAAGAAGAAGATGTCTGTTGCGGATTCGGCGGAAGCTATTCCCTCAAGTTCCCCGAGATCTCAGAACAACTCCTGGCCAACAAACTGAACAAGATGGAAGCCAGCGGGGCCGCAACCCTGATCACCAACTGCCCCGGCTGCGTCATGCAACTGCGCGGCGGAGAGGAAAAACGCGGCAACAGGCTCAAAGTGGAGCATATGTCCGAATTCCTGGCCCGCCATTTGAAGTAGAAAAACTGCTCCGCTCCGCGATAAATCCCGCCCATGCTCTGCGATAAATCCGGGATTTGCCGGGATCATGCGGGAAATATCGGGATATAGTTAGCAACTGTGTTGCAGATTATGTAATGACAAAAGGGGCCGCGAAGGCCCCTTAATGGTGCCAAGGTCTGATGATATCCGCCCCGCCCCTGTGTTGTCCAGAGTGCTATCCCCCGAGCAGCAATTCTAATTTTAGAAAAAGTCTAANNAAAGCTTTTCTATTTCAAGAGAATAGGCCTTAATGGTTCTGTGACGTATTTGGAGAAAAGCATAGAGCATCTTCGCCAGTCTTGCGGGGGATGGAGGATAAGCGAAGCGGGACCAACAGCCGGTATCCCATGGCGGATATCGGCATGGCCGCTTTCTCTCTGTTTTTCATGCAGCACCCCTCTTTTTTGGCCTTTCAGCGCACTTTGCATGAGAATGTGGGACGCGACAATACGCAAACCCTGTTCGGTATAGAAAAAATTCCATCAGACAACCATATCCGCAAAGTGGTTGACGGAGTATCGCCGGAGCATTTTGAGGAAGATTTTTTCTTTATTGTTGATGAGCTGAAAAGAGACAGTGCGCAAGTAACGCATAATGTTCTTCATGGGCATACGCTGATCGCTC
>DBDO01000036.1:2878-3149 GCA_002293605.1 Desulfovibrionaceae bacterium UBA930 | reverse complement strand
ACCGGCCCTGCCACGCCGCAGGCAAAGACATCATAGGCCATAAGCAGAAAGCCGAGCACCCCTTTATCCATCAGGCTTACAAGCGCTCCTGTCAGGCCAAGTCCCACGATGCAGGCCTGACCCCGCCGGACTGAAAGAGGGTTTGCGCCGCGCGCGGAGTCAGGCCCGGCCTGTGCTGCGCCCGGAACGAACGAAGCTTCTGTACCCTTCTCACCGAAAAGCTCCTTCACCGCTGTTTTTGGGAAAGCGCGGGTGCAGGGGGCCGCGCCCC
>DBDO01000036.1:264-2860 GCA_002293605.1 Desulfovibrionaceae bacterium UBA930 | reverse complement strand
AAAAACTGAGCACTGTGGCTGCCGTGACCAAGCAGGAGTCTGCCGAGGACACAATGGCGCTGATCAGGGCAAAAGAAAGCAGCACCTGCATCCAGTAAGGCAGCACTGCTTGCATCATGACGGTCAGCACGGCGTCCTGCGGCGTGTCTGCCGGAATAAGCCCCTTGCAGGCCAGCCCCACAGCCACGATCAGGGCCGCGCACAGGGCTATGCCCAGTGCCCCTACCAGCCCGCCGAGCCGCGCGCTGCGCTGATCCCGGGCCGAGAGCGTGCGCCCGAAAAGCATGGGACAGACAACATAGTTCCCCCCCACGACAATGAGAAAATACAGCAGCTTTTCCGGGGGAAAGCCCTGGCTTACTGCTTGCAGTTCCACCGCGCCGGGCCAGGCCGGATTGCGCCAGGTCAGCCAGGCCAGCACGCCCGCAAGGGCCAGCACAATAAGCAGGGCCTGAATGCGGTCAGCGCGCATAACGGCGGACTGCCCGCCAAAGGTATGGCCGCAGATCAGCACAAGGCTGATAAGCAGGCAGAGCACCGGCGAAAAGGCGGTCAGGGATTCCAGCACCCGGCCAAGGGCCGAAAACTGCGCGGCTAAAATGGCCAACCAGGCCGTCACAATTACTGCGGATATCGCAGGACGCACAGAAGGGCCGAGAAAAGACTCCACCATGTGCGGCAGGGTATAGGCCCTGCTCGCGCGCACTTTTTCCGCCAAAAGCATCGAGAGCAGCACAAGGCCCACAGATCCGGCTCCAAGCCACCAGAAGGCCGGGGTGCCCACTGTAAAGGCAAGACCGATCATGCCTATGGTTGCGGAGGCCCCCACGCAGGAGACAATAATGGAAAAAGCCACGTTCCAGATACCGCTTGCCCGGTTGTTCAGGAAAAAGCTCTCGGGACTATGGCGGCCCGCTGTGCCTGTAGAGAGGGCTGCGCTGAAAACCAGCAGGGCATACAGGGCGAGAAGAAGCACTTCCATCTATTCAGCCTTATGTATTGGTCTGTTATTCGGATTCTGCATAGAAATTGCTTCCTGCAATTTCTATGTATCGGCTGCGGCGGGGGCGTGACCCCACCTTGCCTCTCAAAATACAAGGGACGGGCAAAGCCCGCCTGTAAAAACGGCCGCCCGCTATCTCCATTCGCCTTGCTCCAGGGCCAGACGAACGGCAGCACAGAGCAGGGTGATTTCTTCCTCAGAGGTCACATAGGGGGGCATGAGGTAGATCAGCCTGCCAAAGGGGCGTATCCACACGCCCTGCTCCACGAAAAAGTTTTGCAAACGCTCCATGTTCACGGCCCGGTCCATCTCAGCCACGCCGATGGCCCCGAGAGTGCGCACATCCATAACGCCCGGCAAAGCAACGCAAGAATCCAGCCCCTGCCTGAGGCCCCTTTCAATGCGGGCCACATCCGCCCGCCATTCCCCCTGGGCAATGATATCCAGAGAGGCCTTTGCCACGGCGCAGGCCAGTGGGTTGGCCATAAAGGTGGGGCCGTGCATGAAGGCTGCCCCGCCGCGTGAGACGCCTTCGGCTACCTCGCGCGTGGCCAGGGTCGCGGCCAGGGTCATCACCCCGCCGGTCAGGGCCTTGCCAAGACACAGAATATCCGGCTGCACGCCCGCGTGTTCGCAGGCGAACAATTTGCCCGTGCGCCCAAAGCCCGTGGCGATCTCGTCAAGAATCAAGAGGCAGCCGTGCCGATCGCACAGGGCGCGCACCGCGCGCAAAAAATCCGGATGATAAAACCACATGCCGCCCGCGCCCTGCACAATAGGTTCGAGAATTACCGCAGCCACGGAAGGGGCGTGCTCCTCAAGCAGGGCGGCAAAGGCGCGTTCCGAAGCGGGGTCGTAGGGGGCGTCAAAGCGGCATTCTGGCCGGGGCGCGAAGATCTGCCGGGGCAGGAGCCCGGCAAACAGGGAGTGCATGCCCTGTTCCGGGTCGCAGACGCTCATGGCACCAAGGGTATCGCCGTGGTAGCCGCCCCGTACGGTAAGCAGGCGGGTTCGCTTCACAGCCCCTTTGCTTTGCTGAAATTGCAGGGCCATTTTGATGGCCGCTTCCACGCTCACCGATCCGGAATCGACAAAAAAGACCCTGTTCAGCCCGGAAGGGGCCAACTCCAGAAGTCTGTGCGCCAGGTCAACGGCAGGAGCGTGGGTCAGGCCGCCGAACATGACATGCGGCATGACCTCTGCCTGCGCATGCAGGGCCCGCATCAGGGCCGGATGCCGGTAACCGTGCACGGCGCACCACCAGGATGCCATGCCGTCAACAAGCTCCCGCCCATCCCTGAGCCTGATACGCGCGCCTTCTGTGCCCACCGCCTCCCTGACCCGAAGCGGATGCAAGGCTGAAGTGTAAGGATGCCAAAGCTGTTTGCGGTCAAAATCCAGAAGCTCTTCCGGGCTCAGGGCCGGTTCGTTGGCTGATGATGACGCTTTTGTTTTTGTGGGGCTGCCGCCCCAAACCCCGCCTGGGGGGAATGATTCCCCCCAGACCCCCTCACTGCGCTTTGTCCACGCCTTGTGCGGACAAAGCGCTAATGAGGGTGCAGGGGATTGAATCCCCTGCCAGGGGGCTTGGGG
>DBDO01000036.1:0-195 GCA_002293605.1 Desulfovibrionaceae bacterium UBA930 | reverse complement strand
GCCGGGCAGGTAGGGCAGTTCGGCCAGACAGGGCGCATGCCCAAGCTGCGGGATAATGCGCGGGTTGTCGAGCCGGATGCTTTTTTCTACGCTGTCCGCGCCGTCCTCGGCCATGCGGGTTTGCGTCATGATCAGACCGGGACAGGCGAGGGACCGGGCGCGCAGGGCCGCAAGACTGAGCAGGCTGTGGTTGAC
>DBDO01000199.1 GCA_002293605.1 Desulfovibrionaceae bacterium UBA930 | reverse complement strand
TGCCTGCCGGGCAGGACGCCCTGCTTTCCCTGTGTTCGCTTCTCGGGGCGGCTGTGGCCCTGGGGCCGCTTGTGCCCGGTTTTTCCTGGCTGACCCGGCTTTTTCCCCTCTGGCCCCTGCTGCTGTTGCCGCTGCTGCCGCTCTGCATCAGCGCCATGGCGGCCAAGAGGCCCGGCGCGTTCGCCTTTACGGGCCTTTGCTGCATGCCTTTGCTTGGCGCGGGCATCGCCCTGTATGCCTTGTTCAACCCCGCGTTTATGCATCCCCTGAGCGTTCAGGCCTCCCTCTGGGGCCTGGCCGTGGGCGGCCTTGGTCTTGTACTGGCCCGGATTCCCGCGCGAGGAGCGGCCTCGGATAGCGAGGACAGCGCAGATGCCACGAACAGTGTGGCTACTGCGGATGCTGCACAGCCTGCCAAAAGCGCGAAAAGCCCGGCAAGGGCTGTTCTGGCCCTGGCGGATGACCCGGCCGGACAATACGGTGAAAGCGGCCTGGCAGGCCCGGAGCAAAAACCGGCCCTTGCGCGGCAGGGCCAGTATGACAAACTCCCCTCGCTTGGGGCGGCCTCGCTTGACTGGCCTGCCGCTTCTCCTTCCGGCCTGCCGGTTTCTTTTGAGTCGAACGCTGAACTGCGTGAGAGCTCCGTACGCTTTGGCGATCCGGCCCTGGCCGGTTCGCAGCCGGAAAACGAGGGCGGCGCGTCCGGCTCTTTTTACGAAGCGCGTGAGGCAGGAGAGCAAAGGGTGGACCCTCTTTTTGCCGCCGGGACCGGAGAAAAAACGCAGCCCCTGACCGTGCAGGAGCAAAGCCCGCCGGAAGACGCGCTCCCGGATTCGGTTGATGCTGCGCACGATCAGGTCATCTCTTTGCTGGACAACGACTTTTCCCCCATCAGCATGGAGCTGCAGGAACTGGAGGAGGAAAGCGCCGGGCAAAGCTCCTTTGCCACGGAGAACGGTTTTTTGTTCAGCCTGCATGCCCTGGTTCGCGAGGTGCACAGCATTGTCGCGCCGCTGGCCAAAAACCGGGGCCTGGTTTTTTCCTGGTATATTTCACCCCTGTTGCCCTCCCTGCTTGAAGGCGATGCCCCCCGTCTGCGCGGGGCACTGACCCTGCTCCTGCAAAACGCGGTGCTGGCTACCCGCAAGGGCTCTGTGCAGCTTGCCGTGCGCAGAACCCCCGGTTCTTCCGACCCCGGCGACATGCTTTTTGTGATCAATGATAACGGTTCTGCCCAGCGCACTGAAGCGGGCTTTTTCCACGCCTGGGAAATGGCCGCCAGAACGGGCGGAGTTTTCAACGTAGAATACTCGCCTTTGAGCGGCACCCAGATCAGCTTTACCATACGCTTTGCCCTGCCCTCAGAACAAATGGCCGGGGACATCATGGGCCTGACAGAGCATTTGCACGCAGGTTTTGACCCAAACAGCGAAGGCAGCGAGGATAGCGATGAACCCATGCCTGTCCTGAGCGCCGTGCTCTCCCCGGCTGGCGGCGATTGGACCGCTGTTGCCGCCTCCCCAGGCGGGGGGCTTGCGGGTGAAGGCCGGGAAGGGGAGCAGGGCGCTCTTGCCCCCCTGCCTGACCTGGAGGCCGATGAGGCCCTGCTGGCTGAACTGCAAGGGCCGGGCGGTTCATTGGCTACCCTTTTTCCGGCTACGGGAAGCGGGCAGACGGCTTTGCATCGCTCGCAGGCTCCTGCGGAGGCGTCCGAACTGCCTGCCCGCTCCGGCTCCGTCCTTACGGCCCGTCCCTTGCCGGAACTGCCGGAAAAGACGGCGGCCCAGGATATTTCGCCTTCCGGCGTGCGCAGAATTCTCGCCGCTGAAATGACCACCAGCGCCAGGCGTCTGCTTTCCCACTATCTGGCGACTGTGCCGCACGAGCATCTCCAGGTCGCGGTCAATGCCCAGGTGCCTGACATTGTGCGGGCCGGGCCGCTCTCACTGATCATTTTTGACGGCGATGCCCCGGAGCACGATATCATCCGCGCCTTGCGGTCCTTGCGTGATGAAGAGCGCAAAAACGGGCGTGCGCCCGCCTGCGTGCTGGTGCTGACCAGCCATGAGGGGCAGTCCGCCCGCCTTCTGGAAAATGGTGCCACCCATGCCCTGGTCAAACCGGTCAGACAGGAGGATGTTCTTGCTTTGGCCCTTGCCGCGCCCTGTGTGGAGCCTCCGGCTCCCCGGCCTGCAAGCGAAGAGTCCCTTGTTGATCCCCTTGCCGATCCCGTTGGGGAGAGCTCGCTCCTACAGCCCGCCGCGCCGCGTGAAAGTTCCCCTCCTGAGCCTGCTTCTCCCAGGAGCGATGAGGAAGTGGACCTGCTCGCCCTTGCCTTGCGCGATGCGCCTGACCAGCAGGGCGAACCGCAGGAGGTGCCGCTGCCTCCCCGCTACGGAATTGCGCCGCAGCAGGGAGAGGCCCGTGGACGGGCCGGGGAAGCGCCTGAGCGTCTGGCCGGGGAGGCGGACAAGGAGTCGGATAAGGTATCAGAAAGGAGGGAAGAGCCGCAGGCAGAGCGAGAGGCTTTGGAAGGCCCGGTCGCGCCCATGTTGCTCGGGCTTTCGCCCGAGGATGTCAGGCCCGCGTCCCCTGCCGGGGTTTTGTCCGAACAGGGAGAAGGCAATCCTTTGTCTTTGTCGCAACGTGTCGGTCCTGAGCCTGAGGCGCAAGCCAAAGAAGGAGCCCCTCGCGAGCGCTTTGCCCCGCGTGCAGGAGGCTCCCTGCTTGATTTTGCGCTGCCCGACTTTTCCACAACGAAAGAACAGGCGGCGGAACAAGACAAGAGTCTTCCGGCCTCAAAGAACGGCAACGCTCCCGAGTCTGAACAGGAAGCAAAGGCCGCATCCGGCTCTGTACCCGGCTCCATACAAGGCGCCGCGCAGGAGGCTGCGCGTGACGCCCTGCAAAGGCCTGGACCCGAAGCCCTCCACACAGAGAAAGGGGAGCGCGTTTCTGGCGCTGCGTCCGAAGCCGAACAAAAGGACGAGGGCCAGCAGCTTTCTGAAGTTGGCCCTGCGCCTGTGCAAAAGAATGAAGCCGCCCCTGCATCCACGCCCCCTTCCGAGGCCGATTTCAGGCCGGATTCCGGGACAAGGCCGGGGCATGAAGAAAAGCCTGAGCCCGAGGTCGAGCCTGGCAGCGAGGCCC
>DBDO01000243.1:533-22276 GCA_002293605.1 Desulfovibrionaceae bacterium UBA930 | reverse complement strand
GCTCCACTGCTGGACCTATCGCGGCCAAGGTGTACGAAACTCTGTTCGGACCCGTGCCCGGCAGCGAGGCCGCCAGGCAAAAAGCGGCGGCCAGCGCGCGGGAGGCGGCCCAGGAAGCGGAAAGGGCCGCCCAAGAGGAAGAGGACTAAGCCGTATGAGCGCCATGGACAGACGACTCATCACCCATGCCAACTGGACCCTGCTGGCCTTTACGGCCCTGCTCTTTTTGGTTGGCGTGGCCAATCTTTACTCGGCCAGCGGCACCCGCATAGAAGAAGGCATCACCGTGGCCTCTTTTTTTCAAAAACAGCTGGTGTGGGGCGGCGCGGGCCTTGTCTGCATGATTGCCTGCACCCTTTTTGATTACCGCCATTTGCGCACCCTGGCCCTGCCCTTTTTCGCCCTGTCCATTCTTTTGCTGCTCCTGGTCCCTGTGGTGGGAAAAACGGTATACGGGGCCAAGCGCTGGCTCGATCTCGGCCTGTTCAGCCTGCAACCGAGCGAAATGGCCAAGCTTGCAACCCTTCTGCTCGGCGCGACCCTGCTCTCCCGCTATAAAGAGCCCTTAAGCGGGCTCGAATTCTGCCTCATGCTGGCCCTGATCTCCCTGCCCTGCCTGCTCATCTTCATTCAGCCCGATCTTGGCACAACCCTGCTCATCATGTTCCTGCTCGGCGGGATCATCCTTTACCACGGCCTGAAGAAATACGTTCTCAAAGCCTGCTTTCTCCTGCTGCCCCCCCTGCTCCCCCTGGTATGGCTCTTTCTGCTCAAGCCCTACCACAAGGAGCGCATTCTGACTTTTCTGGACCCCTCGCGGGATCTGCAAGGGGCGGGCTATCACATCACCCAGTCGCAAATCGCCATAGGCTCCGGCCAGATGTGGGGCAAAGGCTTTCAGGGGGGTACCCAGAGCCTCCTGCGCTTTTTACCCGAAAAACATACTGACTTCGCCATTGCCGTCTTCAGCGAAGAATGGGGCTTTTTTGGCTGTATCGTACTTTTAGCCTTGTTCTGCTGCTTTTTATTGTGCATAATCAACACCGCCCGTAGCGCCAAAGATCATTTCGGCAGTCTGCTCTGCGCCGGGGTATTCTTTTATTTTTTCTTGCAGATACTGATTAATATCGGCATGGTGATCGGGCTGATGCCCGTGGTCGGCATACCCCTGCCCTTTGTAAGCTACGGCGGAACAGCCACTATCGTGAATTTCATCATGCTGGGGCTGGTGCTGAACGTTTCCATGCGGCGCTTTATGTTCAAAACTAACTAGGCCATTTCCCAATATTCCTGGGAAGGCCCCGCCTCCCTGATCTGTTTCTCGTCATCCCAATGCGAGGTTTTTGTCATGGCAAAAGACGACTTTACAGCCTTTCTGGGTTCCGGCACCGAATACCAGGGCCTGCTCAACTTCAAGGGCACGGTGCGCATTGACTGCCGTTTCACCGGCAACATCACCTCTGACGGTAAACTCATCCTGGGCAAAGACGCCCTGCTGGAAGGCAGCGTTACGGTAAAGGAGCTGGTGGTGCACGGCTCCCTGAACGGTGAAGCTTTTGTGACAAACCGCACAATCTTGCATCAAAACGCCAAATTTTCCGGCACACTCAGCAGCCCGGCCCTTATTATGGAAGAGGGGGCGCTGCTCCAGGGGCAGTTGATCATGGGTCAGGAAGCGGCCAAAAACAATCAGACCGCAACAGCCCTGGCCGCGCAGCCCGAACGCGCCCTCCCCCTTGTCGAGGCCGGAGTGAAGCAGTAGAGAGACCACAGGCCTTGGCCTTTGCCGGTCTTTGCCAGAAACTATTGAGCTAATGCGCTGATTTACCTGAACAAGTTCTGCAAGAAAATGGCTTTACAAAATCAGGGTGTTCGTATAAGCTCCGGCCCACATGAGCAATTATTCACAATCTCGGAAGAGGAGTGTAACTGATGGGTAATATGATCGATTTAGATGTGACTCTCTTCATTCAACTGGCAAACTTTCTGCTCACGCTCGTTGTTCTCAATTTTCTTCTGATCAAGCCCGTCCGCGAACAAATTGCATCTCGCAACGCCCTTACCGCAGACTACGCGGCTTCTATCGACCAATTCACTTCCATTGCGTCGGAAAAGCTTTCAGGCTATGAAGCTGCCCTTGCCGAGGCCCGTTCGGGCGCGGCCCAGGCGCGTGAAGCCATCAAGGCCCAAGGCAGCGCGAAAGAGCAGGAACTGCTCCAGAACGCTCACAGCGATGCCCAGGCCTATCTGCTTTCTTCTCGGGAACAAACCGCCAGGGACGCCCAGGCGGCCATGAAGACCCTGCTTTCGCAAGTAAACGGTCTTGCCGCCAAGGCAATATCCAAAATTCTCGGCTAACCTTAATGGCCATTGCCGCTTTTGGGCGGTTAAGGGAGGTTTTCGCGTGCAACGTCTGAAAATTGTTCTCACTGCCTTCTGCATCCTCTTGCTAGCCGCAGCTCCGGCTCTTGCCGCCGGGGATGGAGGGCACGGTGAATCCTGGAGCAACCTGGCTTTTCGCATTCTTAACATCGCCCTGTTTATCGGCGCTATCGCCTACCTCTGGGGTAAAAAAATCGTTGCTTTCTTCAAGGGACGCAGCCAGGGCATTGCCGATGAGCTGAGTTCTCTGGCAGAGCGCAAGGCGGCTGCGGAAAAGAACCTGGCGGAAGTGGAGCGGCGCATTGCGAATCTTGAAGAAGAGCGCAAAGCCCTTATTGCCGAGTATACCGCTCAGGGCGAAGCCATGAAAGCAGCCATCATCCAGGAGGCGGAAAAATCCGCCGCCCAGATCGCCGCCCAGGCGAAAACAACCGCCCAGAATGAAATCAAGGCGGCTGTCGAAGCCATGCGCGCCGAAATGGCCGATAAAGTCGTGGAGGCCACGGAAAAGCTGCTCCAGAAAAAGCTTTCCGCATCCGAACATGTCAAGCTGGTTGACAAATATCTAACAAAGGTGGTGCTCAATTGACCGGCAATATCGCAGCACGCAGGTACGCCCGGGCGCTCTTCGCCCTGGGCAGAAAAACCGGCCTGCCGGAGCTTGAGAGTTATGCCGTATCCCTAGGCACAGTGCGCTCGGCTCTGGCTGAATCGCCCGACCTTGTCCGCGTGTTTAAAAACCCCATCTTCACCAATGAGGAGAAGAAGGCGGTCATCGAGAAGCTCGCGGCCAAGCTCAAACTCAAGGGCGCCATTCTGAATTTTTTCCGCTTGCTCGCCGACAAGGACCGTTTGCGCGAGCTTGAAGGCATCAGTGTTATTTTCGGCCAGTTGCTGGATGCTGAAAAAGGCGTTGTGCGCGGCGAGTTGCTCACAGCCGTGCCGCTGGATACGGAAAAACGGAACGCTGTGATCAAGCAGCTTGAGAAAAAGGCCAAACGCTCGCTGTCGCTTGAGTTTGGCGTATCCCCCGAAATTCTCGGAGGCGTCGTGCTGAAGGTTGGTGACCAGGTCATGGACGCGAGCCTCCGTGCGCAACTTTCCATCCTCAAAGACACCATCAAGAGGGGTGAGTAGGGCCATGCAGATCAATGTAGAAGAAATCAGTAAAATCATTGAAGGACAAATTCAGAACTACGAACAGCGCGTGGAGATGAGTGAAACCGGCGCGGTGCTCTATGTCGGTGACGGCATTGCCCGCGTGTACGGAGTCAGCAACGCCATGTCCATGGAGTTGCTTGAATTTCCGGGCGGGGTCATGGGCCTCGTGCTCAACCTTGAAGAAGACAACGTTGGCGTTGTGTTGCTCGGCGATGACACGGACATCAAGGAAGGCGACCCGGTCAAGCGTACCGGGAAAATCTTCTCCGTGCCCGTTGGCGATGCGGTCATGGGCCGCGTGCTCAACCCGCTCGGTCAGCCCATTGACGGTCTTGGCCCGGTTGAATCCAAGGAAGTGCGCCCGGTTGAAATCAAGGCCCCCGGCATCATCGCCAGAAAGTCCGTGCACGAGCCCATGCCCACCGGCATCAAGGCCATTGACGCCATGACGCCTATCGGGCGCGGTCAGCGCGAACTTATCATTGGTGACCGCCAGACAGGCAAAACCGCCGTGTGCATCGATGCCATTCTGGCCCAGAAGAACACGGACATCCACTGCTTCTATGTGGCCATCGGCCAGAAAAAGGCCAACGTGGCCCTGGTGGCGGATACCCTGCGCAAATACGGCGCCATGGAGTACACCACCATTATTTCGGCCACGGCTTCCGAGCCCGCCTCCTTGCAGTATATCGCGGCCTACGCCGGTGCCACTATGGCGGAGTACTACCGCGACAACGGCAAGCACGCCCTGATTATCTATGACGACCTTTCCAAGCAGGCCGTGGCTTACCGCCAGATGTCCCTCCTGCTCCGCCGCCCTCCGGGACGTGAAGCCTTCCCTGGCGATGTGTTCTACCTGCACTCCCGCCTGCTTGAGCGCGCGGCTAAAATGTCCGACAGCCAGGGCGCGGGTTCCCTCACCGCCCTGCCGATCATCGAAACCCAGGCCGGGGACGTGTCCGCGTATATTCCGACCAACGTTATTTCGATCACGGACGGTCAGGTCTATCTTGAGCCCAACCTGTTCAACGCGGGCGTGCGTCCGGCCATTAACGTCGGCCTGTCGGTTTCCCGGGTGGGCGGCGCAGCCCAGATCAAGGCCATGAAGCAGGTTGCGGGCACCATGCGTCTGGACCTTGCCCAGTACCGCGAACTGGCCGCTTTTGCCCAGTTCGGCTCTGACCTGGACAAGGCCACCCTGGCCAAGCTCAACCGGGGCGCGCGTCTGGTGGAACTGCTCAAGCAGCCCCAGTACGAGCCCATGGTAGACTACGAGCAGGTGGTTTCCATGTATGCCGCTACCAAGGGCTTCATGGACGATGTGCCTGTAGACAAAATCCGCCCCTTTGAAAGCGCCTTTATGGAATTCATGCGCGCTTCCAAAAGCGCCCTTCTCGACGAGATCAAGACGAAGAAAGCCCTTGACGCTTCCATTGAAGAAAAGCTGCAAGCGGCCATTACGGAGTTCAAGAAGGATTTCAAGGCGTAACCCCCGGAGGCGTGAATGGCTTCTCTTAAAGATGTCAAAATAAAGATCGGCGGGGTCAAAAAGACCAAGCAGATCACCAAGGCCATGAACATGGTCGCCTCCGCGAAGTTGCGCGGCGCGCAGCAGCGCATTGAACGCTTCCGCCCCTATGCGGACAAGTTCTTTGACATGCTGGGCGATTTGGGCGGGCAGTCGGAAGACGCGGCCCACCCCCTTCTTGCAGCCCGTGATGAGGTTAAAACTACAGGCATTGTGCTTGCCACCTCGGATCGCGGTCTGGCAGGCAGCTTTAACGTCAACATTATCACCGCCGCCCTGAAATTCGCCCAAAGCAAAAAGGCAGAAGGAAAGGACGTCAAGTTTTACTGCGTCGGGAAAAAAGGCAGGGACGCCGTGCGGAAACTCGGTTACGAGATTCCCACGGCCCTTGTGGGACAAATGAACGCCCTGGACTTCGGCATGGCGGCCTCCGTCGGCAACCGGGTTATGGAAGACTTCCTTGGCGGTTCCCTGGACGAGGTGTTTATGTTTTACGGCGAGTTCATCAGCCTCGCCAAACAGCCGCCTGTCAGCCTTCCCCTCCTCCCCATCGCCTCGGCGGGCAAAGAGGAGGGAGACGTTCCGGCCAAGGCCAAGGACTACATCTACGAACCGGCGGTGGACGGCCTTTTGGCCGAGCTCTTGCCCCGTTTCGTCAAGGTGCAGGTATACCGCGGCCTTCTCGACACATCCGCCAGCGAACACGCGGCGCGGATGGCGGCCATGGACAACGCCACCAGAAACTGCGACGAAATGGTGGGAGCCCTGACACTGCTCTACAACAAGACGCGTCAGGCAGCCATTACCACGGAGCTCATCGATATCGTGGGCGGCGTTGAAGCGCTTAAAGGATAACAAGGGAGCGTGACGTAACATGAGTGCAAACATCGGCAAAATTGCGCAGGTCATCGGCGCGGTTGTGGACGTGGAGTTTCCCTCCGGCAAACTTCCCAATATCCTTAACGCGCTTCATCTGAAAAACCCCAACAACGAGAACGCGCCCGAGCTTGTTCTGGAAGTGGCGCAGCACCTCGGCGACAACGTGGTTCGCTCCATCGCCATGGACGCCACCGAAGGTCTGGTGCGCGGCATGCCCGTGGAAGATACCGGCAGCCCGATTCTGGCTCCGGTGGGCAAGGCGGCCCTCGGCCGGATCATCAACGTGGTGGGCCAGCCCGTGGACGAACTCGGCCCGGTCAACGCTGAAAAGCGTCTGCCCATCCACCGTTCGGCCCCGGCCTTTACCGAGCAGAACACCAAGGTTGAACTGCTGGAAACCGGCATCAAAGTCGTGGACCTTCTGATCCCCTTCCCCAAGGGCGGCAAGATGGGCCTCTTCGGCGGCGCAGGCGTTGGCAAGACCGTTATCCTTATGGAAATGATCAACAACATCGCCAAACAGCACGGCGGCCTTTCCGTGTTCGCGGGCGTGGGCGAGCGTACCCGTGAAGGGAACGACCTCTACCACGAATTCAAGGACGCCGGGATTCTGGAAAAAGCCTCACTTGTGTACGGCCAGATGAACGAGCCTCCGGGAGCCCGTGCCCGCGTGGCCCTGACCGCCCTCACCTGCGCGGAATACTTCCGTGACGAAGAAGGCCAGGACGTGCTGCTCTTCATCGACAACATCTTCCGTTTCACCCAGGCGGGTTCGGAAGTGTCGGCTCTGCTTGGCCGCATGCCCTCGGCCGTGGGTTACCAACCCACCCTGGGTACGGACCTTGGTGCCCTGCAAGAGCGCATCACCTCGACCAACAAGGGCTCCATCACCTCGGTACAGGCCGTGTACGTACCTGCGGACGACCTTACCGACCCGGCGCCGGCCACCACCTTCTCGCACCTTGACGGAACGCTCGTGCTTTCCCGCCAGATTGCGGAACTTGGCATCTACCCCGCCGTGGACCCGCTGGACTCCACTTCGCGTATTCTCGACCCGCAGGTGGTCGGCCCGGAGCACTACGCAGTGGCTCGCGGCGTGCAGCAGATTCTGCAGAAATACAAAGACCTGCAGGACATCATCGCCATTCTCGGCATGGACGAACTGTCTGACGAAGACAAGCTCACCGTTGCCCGGGCGCGCCGCATTCAGCGCTTTCTGTCCCAGCCCTTCCACGTGGCGGAAGTGTTCACCGGAACGCCGGGCCAGTACGTGAAGCTTGATGACACCATTAAAGCCTTCCGCGCTATCCTGGACGGAAAATACGACCACATGGGCGAAGGCGACTTCTACATGGTTGGCCCCATCGAAATGGTGGAAGAGAAGTACAAAAAGCGTCAGGCAGCTGAATAAGGAGGGATCATGGCATCACTCCAACTGGATATCGTGACGCCCGACCAACTGGTCCTCAGCAGAGCAGTGGATTATGTCGGTGCGCCGGGTCTTGAAGGCGAATTCGGGGTACTCCCCGGACATATTCCCTTTATTTCGGCCCTGGCGATCGGTGCCCTGCACTACAAGGCGGAAGGGAAGACGCGCTATGTCTTCGTGTCCGGCGGCTTTGCCGAAGTTTCGGACGACAAGGTCACCATTCTGGCCGAAAGCGCCGAAACGGCGGAAAATATCGACTTCGCACGCGCTGAAAAAGCCCGTAAACGGGCCGAGGAACGCCTCGCCCAGAAAAACGAAGCCGTAAACAACATCCGCGCGGAAAGCTCCCTGCGCAGGGCCTTGGTACGCCTGAACCTGCAAGGGAAAAACTGAGCCATTATCCGCTCTGACTGAAGTAGAAAAAAGGGGGTGTCCGCAAGGATACCCCCTTTGTGTATATTTGGTGGGCAAGAAGATGCCGGTGCATTTCACGAGGAGAAATGCACCGGCATCTTCATACACAGTATTGCCCGCCGCTTGCGGAAGAAGCGTTCGCCTCCGCAAACAACAAAAAGGGTCAATTCCGGCGCGAGTATTCGTTCAAGGCCACATCGGTATAAACGTCTTCCAGAGCCTTACGCAGATGGTAGGCCCCTTCAATCATGGGGGCCAACTTGCTCAAGCCGTCTATTTTATCCACATAGTTAAACGCGCCCAAGGTATCGGACAGAATATAGCGTTCTTCGGAACCATGGCCGGTGAACATGACCACCTGGGTTTTCGGGCTTATCTCCTTAAGTCTCTTGAGGGTTTCCATCCCGTCCATGCCGGGCATTTCAATGTCCAGGATGACGACATCATATACGTTTTCCCGCACCTTGCCCAGAGCGTCTTCCCCGCTGTGGCACACCTCCGGAGTAATGCCGTACAGCACGTGCAGCCGGTCCGCGAGGACCTTGCACAAGGCCGGTTCATCATCCACAATCAGCAGCTTCATTTTTTTCATGACAGATGTCCTTTCCGTTACACGGCTTTGCCAACGGAGATTCCGGCTCCGCTTGCCTTGGCTGTTGGTATCTTTTCAAGTATTCCTTGGAAAGATCTTTCTCTATGAGTCACTTCTTTGCTCCGGGGCCGGTCCAGGGAATTTCCACGACAAAGGTAGCTCCGCCGGAGGGCGATGCTACATGCCGGATGCTGCCGCCCAGGGCGGTTATGATGCTGTGGCTCACGGTCAATCCCAGCCCCGTGCCTTTGCCCACGGGCCGGGTGGAAAAAAAAGGTTCAAAAATGCGGGGGAGGTCTTCCGGGGCAATGCCCTGTCCTGTATCCGCAATGACCAGGCGCACAAAGGTTCCGACCATATCGGCGCCGATCCTGATACTGTGCCGGGCCTGCCGCTCTTCCGTGCCTTTGGCGCGTTCCTCCCGGACCGGCAGGGCCTCTATACTGTCCAAGGCATTGCGCAGCAGATGCATCAGCACCGGCTCCAACTCAACCGGAGAACAGGGTAGGAGGGGCAGTTCCGGGGCAAAACGCGTTTCACAGACCACTCCCAGAAGCTCTGCGCGTTCGGCCAGCTGTCCGAGGTTTTTTTCCACCAGGGACGAAAGATCCGATTCCGCTGTGCTGGAACGAGTTTTATGGGCCAGATCCAGGAGTTGCGCTGTAATGGCACCGCAACGTCTGGCCTGGGCCTGGATGACCGTAGCGGTTTTGCGCATCTCCTGAAAATCCCCGGAGCCGCTTTCCGCATCGTTCAGTAGTTCGTCAAGCCATTCAGAGCGCTGGACAATAATCTGCAGGGGATTATTGATCTCATGCCCGACCCCGGCAGCCAGAGTGCCCAAAGCCATCAGCTTGCCCGCTTCCAGGGCGCGCAGGCGCTCCTTGTGCTCGCGGGAACGTTGGCGGGCCTTATCTATGGACTCCAGCAAAGTTTTGAAATCCACCGGCTTCACCAGATAATCCCCTGCCCCCCGGCGCATGCCTTTGGCCGCCGTAGCCAAATTGGCCTCGCCGGTGAGCAGGATCACCTCCACATCCGGTCGGACCTCTTTGATTATGGGCAAAGTTTCCAGCCCATGCAGGCCGGGCATGCCCAAATCAAGCAGCACCACCTCCAACTCCGGACTGCGCAGCAGGGAAAGAGCCTCTTCACCGCTTGTAGCGCATAAACAGGGGAGCCCTCGCGTCTCCAGACGAAAGGACAGGGCCTGCATAAAGGCCAGTTCGTCATCCACCAGGAGCAAAGCCGGGGGGCCTGCCTGTGCGGGTTCTGTCCCGATGGGCGTCATTGTCCCGTACCTTTTTCCTGGCCGATCCTGCCTGTGCTTTTGGCAAGGGCCGCCAACAGTTCTTCAAAATCCACCGGTTTTGCCAGATATCCCTGTAGGCCAAGAGCCTGGACCATGTCATAGTCCGCTTGGGAAGAGTGGCCGCTGACCACAATCACCGGCAGATCCGGATATCCCGATCGCAGCTGCCTGAGTGTTTCCGCACCGGAAAGTCCTGGCATGCGCATATCAAGGAGCACCTGGTCAAAAGACTCTGTGGCCAGCCGGGCCAAGCCCTCTTCTCCGGACGAGGCAACGAGTACGCGCATTCCCCGCAGCTCCAGGCGACCGGCCAAGGTATGGGCGAAGTCCTCTTCATCATCAATGAGCAGGACACTGAGGCCGAACAATAAAGCCTTCATGGGCGCACCCCCTCAGCAACCTCCGGCAGCGGAAAAACCAAAATTATTGCTCCGGGCTCTGCAAGGCAGTCCGCTCCCAACTCTTTGGCAAGGCTGGTCAGCCCCTGGCTGCAAAGGGGCAGGACTGTACTGGCCCGCAAGGCAACGCAGGCTCGGGCATCAGGAGTCCCGGAGTCGGGGGAGGAGTCCTGCGCCGCCCGCACACTCAAGACAATGTTGTCTCCCTTGCCCGCCGCTGCGAGCACATCCAGAACGGCAAGATACAGGAGCTGCATAAGCAGCAAGGCATTGGCCTTCACGGGAAGGGTTCCGGAGTGCGGCGCGCTTGTGAGGGAACAGCCCTTTATCAGGACCGCGCGGGCGGCCAGCACGCCCACTTGCGCAGTATAGCGCGCCAGATCACAGACTTCGGGAAAATCCGAAGCCGCATGGGCAAAGGCGTTGAGCATCCGCATAATCCTGCGCCCCCTATCCACCTGTTCCCTGATGGCGGCAAGGGCCTGAGGAATCTTCTCGCCATGTTTCATGCGCGGCAGGCCGTTCATGGCAATAATATCCTCGGCAAGGGCACCAGACTCCTTGATGATGGCAATGATGTTCTGCATCTCGTGCGTGGCTGAAGCCAGCACCGAACCCATGAAAAGGACATCGCGCATGAGATCCTCCGCTGTCCGTGATTTGCGGCTGCCCCATGCCGCCGCTGCCGGACATTTTTTCTTCCTTACCCGGTCTCTTTCAGCGAATGGAAAACATCAAGAAGCTCTTGAATATCCACGGGCTTGGATAAATACGCTTTAGCTCCTCCTTTCATCCCGTCAATGCCGTCCCTGGCTCCAACGCGTCCGGTGAGCATCACCACGGGCAGATCAGGCAGGGCCTCGCGGACCCGCCGCAACACATCAAGCCCGTGCATGCCGGGCAACATCATATCCAGCAGCACCACGTCAAAAGACTCTTCGCCCAACCGGGCCAGGGCGGACTCGCCGTCACGCGCCACTTTTGCCTGAAACCCGCGCAAAGAGAGACGCTCGGCAAGGGTTGAGGCGAATTCCGCCTCATCGTCAACCAGAAGAACGTGTAATCCCATTGTACCGACCGCCATGCTCATGCTCCTGATACTCCCGCTATGGAGTGTTTGACGGGCAGGACCACTGTTACTGTGGTGCCGCAACCAAGCTGGCTCTGCACCTGGATGTCTCCGCCATGCCGTTTGACTATCCCATAAATGATGGCCATGCCGAGCCCTGTACCCTCCTCCTTTTTGGTGGTGAAAAAGGGCTCAAAAATATGCTTCTGGGTTTCCTCGCTCATTCCGCAGCCGTTGTCGGCAAAGCTCACCTTAATAAAACCGTCCCCCCGGTCGCGGGTGGAAATCACGGTTTCGCCGCCTTTGTCCACCGCAGCCAAAGCATTGGTCAGCACGTTCAGGAAGACCTGCTGAAGCTGACCTCTGTCGCTGGAAATTTTTGGCAAGTCCTCCGCCAGATCCTGGATGATGCACACTTTACGGTGTATGGCCTCTTTTTCCAGGAATAACAGGGTGTCCTGGATCATGGCGTTCACATCGAGTTCTTCGATCTTCACTTCCATGCGCCTGGCAAAGCCGAGCATGCGGTGGGTAATATCCCGGCAGCGTCCAACGGTTTCACGGATGGATTTGAGCTGGGCTTCGAACTGTTCCCTGCGGGGCATGTTCGGCTCAAAAGCCATAAGATCGGAAAGCAGTCCGGCCTTTTCATTGATGATGGCCAGGGGATTGTTAATCTCATGGGCCACCCCGGCCGCGAGCCTGCCCAAGGAGGACAGTTTTTGGGTGTGCTCTATCTGCAACAGCGCCAGTTCGCGTTTCTCATCGCTCTCTTTCAGGCGGGCAATGAGCTGCCCTACCGACCTGGCGGCAACAACATAGATGAGCAGGACGCTGACAACAAAGATAAGCAGTATATCCAGACGCATCATAGACCAGGCGCGCAACGTGCTGTGGGTTGGCTTGATAGCCATAAGCACATAGTCGGTATCGGCAAAATATGAGTAAACCAGCAGAATCGGCTGCCCCTGGCTATCCAAGGTACGCACGCTGTTGGCCTGATAGGTGGGCGCAGGCATGGGTATGCCCAGGCTATCCAGAGCCTTGCCGTAGTATATGGAGTCCGTCTGCAACCGGCCCTGGCGGTTGACCAGAAAGGCGTCCACTCCCGGCTCAAGGTTCATGGCCGCGATAATCTTGCCAAACTGGCTGGTGTCAATGGTGGCCCGCACGATCCAGCTTCGCCCGTCCTCGGTGATGTGACGCACGGCGATCACCACATGGGGAGAGCGCCGAAAGCCCTGAAAGACCTCGCTGATAAAGCGATGCTGCGAATGTACTTTATGAAACCAGTCCTGACTCGAATAATCCACTCCCTGGAGTTCCTTGTGTGGCCCGGCGTAAGAAACCAGACGCCCTTGGCCGCTGATCAGGCCAAGATCCACGAAGCCGGAGAATTCTTTCTGCATGACCTGGAAAATGCGCTGTAATTTTGCGGAGTCGGCGAGTTCCTCATAACTGTAGGACGAGGCTATGAGGCTGATTGTGGAGGCGCGTTCCGCAAAAAACAGTTCAAAGGAGCTTTTGCTTTTCAACACCATGGCCCGGAAGGGATTCTGCGAATCCAGGATGAAGCTTTCCTGGAATTCCACGAAGTTGATCGCGGCCAGAATAAGCAAGGGGGTGGTGGCCGCCGCTGCCATGATCATCACGATTTTCCGGTGCAGGCTTTCATATTGGGAAGTCATGACTCCTCCTCCCGCGCCGGTTCAAACAAGCAGTCTCCGGATTTAAGCTCTCCTCCGGCTAGTCTGCTCAAGGTGTCGGCCACAGGTCCCATGACCTCGCTAATGACTTCGATCCGCTTCCAGCGCAAATAATGAAAGTAGTCCTCCTCAATACCGCCGCAGATCACCACAGACACGCCGGAGCGGGTGATCAGATCGCATAGCTCCTCGCCGGAAATATGGGCCAACACCAGATGCCTGTGCCCATCAGGGAGTTTGCCGGGCGGTGTGTCCGGCAATAAAGGGCTGATCAGCACCTCAGCGGTCAGGTCAAAGCGGGGCGATACCTCATCGTTGCACAAGGTGACCAGGGCGTAACGCGTCTCTACGGCATTGAGGGGCATGCTTATTTCCTCTCCCGGCTTTTGCTTTTCGCAGGATCGGAGAGCTTTTTCTTTCTCTCATGGCCTGTCCGAGGCAAGCGAGGATGGCCCGCGTCACCCCCTTTGAGCAGGCCCAGGTGTCCGGGCAGAGATTCAATGCCTATCAAGGGCTCCCCACAGACCATGGCCGAGTATTCCACGATGTTCTTCAACTCGCGCACATTGCCGGGATAGTCGTAAGCGGCGAGCAAGGCCCGCGCTTCGGCGGAGAATCCCTTGAGATCTTTTTGAAAACGGGCGGCATAAACATCCAGAAAATGCTGGAGCAGAAAATCAATATCTTCCCGGCGTTCCCGTAAAGGAGGCAGTTGCAAATGCACCACGTTCAGCCGGTGAAACAGCTCCGGAGTTATCATGCCCTGTTCCAGTAAGGTGCCGGGTTCATGGCTTGTGGCAGTGATCAAACGCAGATTCACAGCCACAGGCCTTGTCCCGCCCACAGGCAGAATGGCCCCCTCGTCCAGGACTCCAATCAACCTTGATTGGATTTCTTTTGGAATATCAGCTATTTCTGAAATATACAGAGTTCCCCCGGCAGCCTGCTGCAAGCTACCCGCTTTGTCGGGCAGGCCAGGAGATGACTGGCCGAAGAGATCCGCCACCAGTAACTCTTCGGGCAAGGGGCTGATGCTCAAACGGACAAAGGGCTCCCGGGAGCGTTGGGAAGCATGGTGCAGGGTCTCGGCCAGGATGTCCTTGCCCGTACCGGTTTCACCACTGATCAGCACCGGCGCTACGGTGGGCGCAACACTGGCGATCAGGTTGGTCACCCGTTCCATGGCCACGCTTTTGCCAATGAACCTGCCGTGGCCCCGGCTCTGGTGAAGTCGCTGCTCCAGCCGTTTCACTTCCGTAAGATCTTCCAGCACATCCAGGCGGAAAAGTTCTTTGCCCGTTCCATCGAAAACCGGAAAGTTGGTCAGGCGCACCGGCACCTTGCGTTTTTTCCGGGTGAGAATGTCGGTTTCCAGGGTGAAGCCGTCCGCTCCGTCACTCTTTCCCTTGCCTGGCAAAAGGGCTCCGGAAGCGGCAGGCCCTCCGCCCTCCGGCCAAGTCTCCCGGCCGGAAAGGCCAAAGGCTCCGCAGCCCATAAGGCACCCGGCAACGCAAGGCTGTCCCCGCAGCACATGCCGGCAGGGCAATCCTCGGGCATGGCCGGGGTCAAAGCCTGTGAGGACTCCCAGAGCCCTGTTCATGTGCAGTACGCGGCCCTGCGGACTGAGCATCATCACCCCCACAGGCAGAGCGTCAAGCACATGCAGTATGTCGGCAAGACCGAAGCGGCGGGCTGGAGACATGGCAGACCTTTCCCTTGCGTGATTGCGGACGCGCTTCAAGAACCCCGGCTCAGTGCGCCCCACTCCCAACAATGCCGGAAGCGGCCAGCAGAAGCACAAGCACTTCCAAGGCGGCAACGAAGAACATGACAATGTCCTTGTTGCGCAAAAATGACGGAATAATCCGTAAGTAACAGATTATGCTCAGACCCGCCAGCAGAACAACACCGAGGAAGTTCAGAAAATCTCCCCTGGACAGGAGGGAAATCCAGCCCCAGCCCGTGGGCACCTGACCTTCTTTAAGATAGACTCCCACAGGCTGACTCCAGTACTTGGGCATGTCTTCCAGCGGGATATGCGGCGTTATCATTCCACTGACGTAGAGAAAATACGTGATGAGCATCAGCGCAAGACCGACCCAGCAGCCGTAAAAAAGAATGTCGGCATAGGCAGTCTGTTCTTTGGATGCAAATACTTGCTTGTTCATATTGGTCTCCCTGTGAAGAGGGGTGTATGTCATTATTCTTAGAGTATTTTGTCTTTAACTATATAAAATGAAAGTCAAAATGCTCTAAAATCCTAATCCCTTGGACAGAGCCTTGGCACCCGCGAACAGCAGGACGGCAATAACCATGGTACGGATGAATTTGGGCTTGGCTTTGGCCAGCAGACGCACCCCCACAAAAGAGCCTCCCATCAGTCCGACAATAGAGGGAACAGCGATGAGGGGGAGTACACAGCCCTGGTTCATATAGACCCAGGCGGCCGATGTATCGGTGATGGAGAGCAGAAATTTGCTGGTGCCCACCGCCACTTTCAGGGGAGCGCCCATCAGCAGGTTAAGCACGGGCACATTGGCCCAGCCCGCGCCCAGGCCGAACATCCCCGCCATTATCCCGATGAGGATGAACAGAAGCAAGCCGGGCAGAGTACGGTGGGTTTTCCATTCCACCACTTCGCCTGAGGAGGGCTCCAGGTATGCGCCTTGGATGCCCAAGGCCATTCCCAGAGCGTCCTGCCGCATCACCGTGGGCTTGTCCACATTTTTAGAAAGCAGAAGGAGAATAGCGATGCCCATGATGGTGCATCCGAGGCATATCTGCACAACATCGGGCGGCAGAGCCAGGCCCAGGTACGCGCCGACAATTGCGCAGCTGGAGGCGATGAGGGCCACAGGCAGGGCCAAGCGCAGGGAGGCAAGGTTGCGCTTCAAAAGACCCGGTCCCGCAGCCAGCGCTCCGGCCAGAGCCACCAGGAGCCCGGCACCGCGCACAAAGTCGATGTGAAAGGGGAAGAAACCGCTGACCAGGGGCACAAACAGCACCCCGCCGCCTACTCCGGCCATAACGGCGATAATACCCAAAATAAAGCAGAAAACCAAAAGAATAATCGGCCAGGCCCACCAGGGAAGCGATGAGCCTGTGGCTACGGCCATGCTTTCAGCTATTTCCGGGCTGGGAGTTACGGCGGCATAGGCCGCCAGGCAACACAACAGCAAGGCCATGATGCCCGCCGCAGCAAAAAAAGAGTACCGAGGTATACGCTGGTTCATGAGACGGCTCGCTCCGGTTGGGGTTATGCGGCGCGGCGTTTTCGGCAATTGCCGTTGCCTGCCTGCAAACTGCTGCGCATCCGCTCAAGCCGGAGTATCTCGCGGCAAAATTCACAAGCGGCTGCTTCCCCCTTGTAGCACAAGGCGTGCCAATAAAATAATACTATTATAACAATATGTTATGATAGTATAGCCATATAAAATACGGCAATTTTATGCCGATATACGGAAATATTTTGCCGTAGGCGCTCCTATAGCTTGCCAAAATAAGCGCATGGGGCAAATAGCTACCGGGGAGACTCGTCTCTCATGTGATAAAAAACACTATTACCTCAGTGGCGCTATAAAAAACAGCAGAAGCAGAACCGGCAAAAAATTGCCGATATCCGGCAAAGCACTTCTCGCCGAGAGCATGAGCATCCCCATTCACAGCGCGGACACGCCGGTATTGGGGGTGTGCGGGTTCGTATTTCAGTCGCTTCCTATGCGCACTGTTTATTCCGTGGCCACGCAGGTGGTCGGGGCTGACGCCCCAGTGCTTATTTACGGCGAATCCGGAACAGGCAAGGACTCTTTGCCCGTTTGTTGCATATCCTTACGGAAATATTTTGCCGTAGGCGCTCCTATAGCTTGCTGAAATAAAAACATTGGGGCAAAATAACTACCGGGGATACCTGTCTCGTATGTGAGAAAAAACACTATTATCTTAGTAGTGCTATGAAAAACAGCAGAAGCAGAGTCGGCAAAAAATTGCCGATATCCGACAAAACCCTTCTCGCCGAGAGCATGAGCATCTCCATTCACAGCGCGGACACGCCGGAATTGGGGATGCGCGAGTTTGTGTTTCATTCGCCTTCTATGCGCACAGTTTATTCCGTGGCCACACAGGTGGCCGGGTCTGACGCCTCAGTGCTGATTTACGGCGAATCCGGAACAGGCAAGGAACTCTTCGCCCGTTTGTTGCATACCCTTTCGGACCGAGCCGCCCGTCCCTTTGTGGCTGTGAATTGCGGAGTGCTTCAGGGGGAGCTTTTTGCCGACAAGTTTTTCGGCCATGAGGCCGGTGCGTTTACAGGGGCACAGCGTCCGCGCAAAGGAGCCTTTGAAGCCGCTGAAGCGGGGACTCTGTTTCTGGACGAGGTGGGAGAAATCCCTCCGGCTAATCAGACGGATTTTCTCCGGGTGCTGGAAGAGCGTAGTTTCCGGCGCATGGGAAGCGAGCGGGACATGCCTTTTCAAGCCCGTATTGTAGCGGCTACCAACCGGCCCCTGCTGCAGATGGTGCAGGAAAAACAGTTCCGGGCGGATCTTTTTTACAGACTGAACGTGGTTCCGGTCAGTCTGCCGCCCTTGCGCCAGCGCAAGGAAGACATCCCCGTTTTGACCGAGCACATACTTGCGCGGCTACGGCACCGCTACCACCGTCCTGATTTGACCCTGCACCCGGATGTGATGCGTCTGTTTTACGAATATCACTGGCCCGGCAATGTCCGGGAACTGCGCAATCTTCTGGAACGGCTCGTGCTTCTCGCGGCGGAATCCTACATCGCTGCGGACAACCTGCCGCTGGACATGCAGCTTGCCTCCGCCCGCCCCCCTGCCGCCTATACGCCGCATATGCCTTCCTCTGAGGGGCCGGTCAGCCTGACCCTGGAAGCGGCCGTGCAGGAGGCGGAAATCCGGGCTATTCTGCGCGCCTTTCGCCATGCCGGAGGACATAAGGGCAGAACCGCCGAAACCTTGGGCATCAGCGAGCGAAGTCTGCGCTATAAAATGTCGGAGCACAGACTGCGACTCTAGATAGTGTCATGGTATTCGACAAAAGTCGGATGCCCTGCGAGCTGAAAAAGCGCTTGACCCCGAGCTGAAAGTGCCCTATGTATACTGCGCGGCGGAGCATAGCGCCCGTCCGGAGGTTTCATTCATGAACAGCTATAACAAAAGACGGCCCCCCATGCCTGCGGTCATTGCCAGAGCCGCTGAAGACCCGCGAAAACGCGTGTTGTTCGCCCTTGCTTTAAGCTCCACCTTTATCGCCTGCTGCATCAGCCTCGCCCTACGCGGCCTGTCATAGGACCGCGCATCGGGACTGTTCGCCCTCTTCCTTATAACAGTCATGCGCGCCACCCCTTACGGGGTGGCCGTTTTTTTTGATCCGCACCGGAACCCTCCACAGAAAACAGGAATGCCGCCATGAACAAGTACGACCCCAATCGCGTTATTTTTTTCGACACCACCCTGCGCGATGGCGAGCAATCGCCAGGTGCCACCATGAACCTCAGCGAGAAGATCCGCATCGCCCAGTCCCTTGAGTCGCTCGGCGTGGACATCATAGAGGCGGGATTCGCCGCTTCCAGCCCCGGCGATTTCGAAGCCGTGGCCACTGTGGCCCGGGAAGTGGAAAAGGTCCGGGTCTGCTCCCTGGCCCGCACCGTCATTTCGGATATCGACCGCGCAGCCGAAGCCCTGAAAGAGGCCAAACATTCACGCATCCACGTCTTTGTCGCCACCTCGCCCCTGCACATGGAGCATAAGCTGAACAAAACGCCCGAGCAGGTGCTCAAAATGATCGAAACGGGCGTCAGCCACGCCGCCGCATGCACGGACGATGTGGAATTTTCCTGTGAAGACGCCTCGCGCAGCGATCTTGACTTCATGGTGGAGGCCTGCCGCATTGCCGTGGCCTGCGGCGCGAAAACCCTGAACATTCCTGATACCGTCGGCTACGCCCAGCCCGAGGAATACGCCGCGCGCATAGCCTACCTGAAAGAGCGCATCGACCCGAAGGTCATCATCAGCGTGCATGTGCATAATGATCTGGGTCTTGCCGTGGCCAACACCCTGGCCGCATTCCGGGCCGGGGCGCGCCAGGCCGAGGTGACCCTGTGCGGCATAGGCGAGCGCGCGGGCAACGCCGCCCTGGAAGAACTGGCCATGGCCCTGACCGTGCGAAAAAATTATTATCAGTTGAATCACGGGATCAAAACCGAGCAGATATACCCTGCCGCGCGCATACTCTCCCGCATCATCGGCCAGCCCCTCGCCCGTAACAAGCCTATTGTCGGAGCCAACGCCTTTGCCCACGAGTCGGGCATTCACCAGGCCGGGGTGCTCAAAAATCCGGAAACCTATGAGATCATGACCCCGGCCTCCATTGGCCTGCCGAGCAATGCCATTGTCATGGGCAAGCATTCGGGCAGAAACGCGGTCAAGGCCAAGCTGGAAAGCATGGGCTACGCCCTTGAACCCGAACAGGTCGATGCCGTGTTGAGCGCCGTGAAATCCCTGGCGGACAAAAAAAAGGACATCTTTGACGAAGACCTCGAAGCCCTGGTCTTTGAAGAAATCTACCGTATTCCGGATAAATACGCCCTGGTTCACCTCGGCGTGCAGTCCAGCGACACCGGTCTGCCGCCCACGGCGGTCCTCGTGCTTGACATTGACGGCAAACGTGTGGAACACGCAGGATTTGGCGTTGGCCCCGTGGACGCAGTCTTTCAGGCCATTGCCGCTGTCACCGGACACAAACCCGGCCTGGAGCAGTATTCCGTAAACGCCATCACCGGCGGCACGGACGCCTTAGGCGAAGTGACCGTGCGCCTTACGGAAAACGGGCGCTCCGCAGTCGGACGCGGTTCGCACCCCGATGTTATCAATGCCAGCGCCAGGGCCTACCTTAACGCCCTGAACCGTCTGGCGAAAATGGAAAAATAGGATGACCGTGCCGGGGGAAATCATTCCCCCTAGGCGGGCTTTGGGGCGGTAGCCCCAAATGAAGACAACTCACAGGAGGAAGCCTGACATGGCACTGACCCTTGCCCAGAAAATTCTGGCCTCACATTCCACGGTTCCGCTTACGGAAGCCGAACTTGAACCGGGGCGCATCGTCAACTGTAGCCTGGATCTGGTGCTGGCCAACGATATCACCGCGCCGCTGGCTATCAAATCCTTTAAGGCCATGGGCGCGAAAAGCGTGTTTGACAAAAGCAAAATCGCCCTGGTCATGGACCACTTCACCCCGCAAAAGGACATTGCCTCGGCCGAGCAGGTCATGGTGACCCGCGCCTTTGCCGAAGAGCAGGACATAGAACACTATTTTGAAGGCGGCAACGCGGGCGTGGAACACGCCCTGCTCCCCGAACTCGGCCTTGTCGGCCCCGGCGACCTGGTTATCGGCGCGGATAGCCACACCTGCACCTATGGCGGCATGGGGGCTTTTGCCACCGGCATGGGCTCCACGGACATCGCGGGCGGCATGGCCCTTGGCGAGAGCTGGTTCAAGGTTCCCGAGAGCATCCGGGTGAGCTTTACCGGCAGTCTGGACTCCTGTGTGAGCGGCAAGGACCTGATTCTCTGGACCATCGGCAAACTGGGCGTTGACGGCGCGCGCTACAAGGCCCTGGAATTCGATGGCCCGGTTATTGACGCCATGCCGGTGGAAGGCCGCCTGACCATGGCCAACATGGCCATTGAAGCCGGGGGCAAGGCCGGGCTGTTCGCAGCCGATGCCGCCACCCTGGAATACTGCAAGGCAGCCGGGCGCACGGGAGACGCGCTGATCGCCGCCGACCCCGGCGCGCGCTATGAACAGCACATCAGCTTCGATGTAAGCGGCATGGAACCCCTGGTCGCCTGCCCGCACCTGCCGGAAAACGTACGCCCTGTGTCCGAACTGGGCGACATTACGGTAAATCAGGTGATCATAGGCTCCTGCACCAACGGACGCATCAGCGATTTGCGCACCGCAGCTGCCGTGCTCGCGGGCCGCAAGGTCAAAAAAGGCCTGCGTTGCATTGTACTGCCCGCCACGCCGAAAATCTGGAAGCAGGCCCTGCGCGAAGGCATCATAGAAACCATGCTGGACGCAGGCTGCATCATTGGCCCGCCCTCCTGCGGCCCCTGCCTTGGCGGGCACCTGGGCATTCTGGGAGGCGGCGAACGCGCCCTTGCCACTACCAACCGCAACTTCCGTGGCCGCATGGGCAGCCTCGAATCCGAAGTCTATCTGGCAAACCCCGCTGTGGCGGCGGCCACAGCCGTCACCGGCGTGATTTCCCACCCCGGAAAACTGTAGGAGCTGACTGTTATGAAATATACCGGCACATCCCTTACCCTGGGCGATCATATCGACACTGACGCCATCATACCGGCCGTATATCTGGTCAGCACCGACCCCAAAGAACTGGGGAGCCACTGCATGGAAGGCATGGACCCCAAATGGCTGAACAAGGTGGCTCCGGGCGCAAGCGTTATTGTGGCCGGGCGCAACTTCGGCTGCGGCTCCTCGCGCGAGCACGCCCCTGTGGCCATTGTGGGCGCGGGCATTCCCGTGGTCATTGCGCACAGCTTTGCCCGCATTTTCTACCGCAACGCCTTTAACATGGGTCTGGTGCCTATTGAAATAGGCGAGGCCGTGTCCGAATTCAAGGAAGGCGATCAGGTGGAAGTGGATATGGCCGAAGGCAAAATCACCAACAAAAGCACAGGCAAGGCCATCGACTTCCCTCCCCTGCCCGAATCCATGCGCGCTATCCTGGATGCGGGCGGGCTGGCGCCTTTTGTGAAAAAACGCCTCGGCGCATAAAGGCTTGTTCGGGAGGGACTCCGCCCCGGACCCTGCCAGAGGGCTCTGCCCTCTGG
>DBDO01000243.1:265-390 GCA_002293605.1 Desulfovibrionaceae bacterium UBA930 | reverse complement strand
GGCTTTCGTATAGTTCATGCAGCCATGATACAGATCCGCCATCTTTCCCACAGTTTCGGCTCACACTGGGCCTTGAAGGACTGTAGCTTTTCCCTGGAAAAAGGGGATTTCGTTTTTTTATCCGG
>DBDO01000243.1:0-258 GCA_002293605.1 Desulfovibrionaceae bacterium UBA930 | reverse complement strand
GCCCTGCCCTTGCAGCGGGGCGAAGCGCAGGTTGCGGGCATTGATCTGAAAAAACTCTCTCCGGCTGATAGGCCTTTACTGCGCAGGCAGGTTGGCGTGGTATTTCAGGATTTCAAAATCCTGCCCGAGCGCAGCGTGCAGCAGAACATCGCCCTGCCCCTGGAAGTGCGGGGGCTGAACCCGCAACATATCGAACGGCGGGTGCGGGCGGTTTCGCGGGCGCTCGGCCTGGACGGGCGGCTCAAATTGCGCTGCGGG
>DBDO01000009.1 GCA_002293605.1 Desulfovibrionaceae bacterium UBA930 | reverse complement strand
CGGACAAGACGCCCCCGGTCAGCCCCCTGGTCGGGCAGCTCGCCCTCGGGCACCCGGACGACAGCGTCACCTTTGATCTCCCCTTTCTCTCTTCGCAAAGCGCGGCCCAGACCGCTGAAAGCCCCTCCCTACTCCCCGGTGAAGTGCCGGGCGAAAGGCCGGATAACGCGTCCGGCCCGGAATCAGGCCAAAATCCGGGTAAAGCGGAGGACGAAGCGCCTGCTGCGGCCCGGCAGGGGCCTGGGCCATCCTCTTTTGCCCCTTTTGAAGCTGAAACGGCTGAGGCCTTTTCCCTGCTTTTTGATCAAAGCGAAGCGGCCCACGTTGTGAGCGAGCAGGGTCCGGCAGATTCCTCTGCGGGCATGTCGGGCTTTGGCGAGTTCCTGCGCCTGAGCCGGGTGCACCACGTCATGTACAATCTCATACAGGACGGCTGCGCCTTTTTCGAATACCGGCGCAAAGGGGCCGGGGGCAGGCCTGCCTACAGTCCCGAAGATTTTTTCCTGGTCATGATGAATCCTGCCTTCAGGAGCATGTTTCAGGTGCCCCTGCCGGGCGCTTTCGGCCTCAGCTTGTCCGGGATGCTGGGCGAAGAGGCAGAGCAGTGGGCCGGGTGCTTCAGGCGGGTTCTGGAAGAAGGCCGGGCCGTGCACCAGGATTTGCACGCGCCTTCCAAAATTTACGCCATCAGCGCCTATTCGCTGGCACCGGATATGCTCTCCTGTACTATCAAGGATATCACCGAGCTGCGAAAAATCGCGCAGGAGACCCGCCTGAACGAGGCCCGCCTGAGCGCCCTGCACCGGCTCTCCCATATGGACGCTGCCTCGGAAGAGGCCGTTATCCGCTATTCCCTGCAACAGGCGGTCAAGCTCACAGGCAGCGCTTTCGGCTATCTGCATGTGGCCGGAAGGCTTGAGGGCGAGAACGGGCATCTGTACTGGTCGCAAAACATCAAGCTTCAGGAGCAAAGCCCGGCCACGCAGGAAATAGCCATGCTCCCCTGGATCGAGGGCGAAGGGCGGCGCGAAGTGCGCCACTCTGAAATCGTGAACGCGGCCAAAGGGCGCTTTCCCGATACCATAGGCGGGGATATCGCCGTGGAGCGCTATATCATAACCCCGGTACCGGATGAGGGCCGCATTGTCTGCCTGGTGGGCGTGGCCAACAAAAAAGAGCCCTATAACTCCTCTGATCTGCGCCAACTGGATTTGTTCATCAAGGGCATGTGGTTTCACCTGCGCAGGCGCTGGGCCATGCAAGCCCTGCACAAGGCCAAGGAAGAGGCGGAAAACGCCAGCCGGGCGAAAAACGAATTTCTGGCCCATGTCAGTCATGAGCTGCGCACCCCTTTGAACGGTATTCTCGGTGTGCTCCAGGTGCTGCACTATTCCGGTCTGACTGCGGAGCAGGCGGACTATGTCAGCATGGCCAACGCCTCCGGGCGCACCTTGCAGCGTATTATTTCGGATATTCTCGACTTTTCGCGCATGGAGGCGGACAAGCTCGAACTGACGCCAAGGCTTTTCGATTTTTCCGCCACCGTGCGCTCCACACTCGGCGTGTTCACGCCCCAGGCCAGGCAACGGGGCATTGATTTCTCGCTGCACCTGGACCCGAATATTCCAAAACTCCTGTCGGGCGATGACGCCAGGCTGCGGCAGATACTCTTTAACCTGGTGGGCAATGCCTTTAAATTCACCCGTCAGGGCGCGATCAGGGTGGAATGTTCCCTTCTGCCCCATTGCAGACAGGGCTTTTGCTGCATCTACCTGGTGGTGAGCGATACCGGCATCGGCATTCCGGACGACAAGCTGGAAGTGATTTTTCAGGCCTTTACCCAGCTGGATGCCTCAAGTACGCGCAGCCACCCCGGTACCGGCCTTGGCCTGCCCATTGTGCGACGGCTTGTGAACATGATGGAGGGCTCCCTCACTGTGGAAAGCACGCCCGGCAAAGGCAGCTCGGTGCACTGCTCCCTGCCTTTCAAGAAGGCCGGGGGCGTCAAGGGCGCGGGGGCCGCAGGCACACCCTTGCAGCGGAAGCAGCCCTTGCTCTCCCTGCTGGTGGCTGAAGATGACCCCGTAAGCCAGTTCACCCTGCGCGCCCTTTTGAAAAAAGGCGGCTACGACTGCGTGTGCGTAAGCGATGGCAAGCAGGCCCTGGAGGCCCTGAAACTGCGCGCCTTTGACTGCCTTATTACAGATATGCAAATGCCCCTTATGGACGGTATGGAAATGACAAGACGCATACGCGGGGAAGACAGCGAAGATATCGAGCCCTCGCGGGAAACCGCGGCCCTGCTCGGCATTGAAAACTGGGAATACAGCCTGCCTGTTCCTGCGGATATTCCGATCATCGCCCTGACAGCCTACGCCATGGCCGCTGACAGGGAGCGCTTTCTCGGCATGGGGGTGGATTATTATCTGGACAAGCCCCTGAACGCCGCCGAGCTTTTTGCCACGCTCGCGCATGTGGATACGCTCCTGCGCGCCCGCAGGGGGGAATAAATGCACCGCGCCTGCCTGCGGCATTCCCTTGCCGTTTTTTTGAGCCTTGCGGGCTTTGGGGCCGAGCCCCAAAAGCATGTAAAACTGCCCCTTGTGGATGCCCGCTCCCCTGTGGAATTTCAGCAGGGGCATATTCCGGGGGCCTTGTCCCTGCCGCTTTTTTCGGATGAGGAGCGCGCGCAAGTAGGCACGCTGTATAAGGAAAAGGGCCGCGAGGCCGCCGTGCTGCACGGCCTTGCCTGTACAGGCCCGCGCCTGGAAGAGCTTGCGGGGCTCCTGCTGGAAGCAGCCGGACCAGGGC
>DBDO01000052.1 GCA_002293605.1 Desulfovibrionaceae bacterium UBA930 | reverse complement strand
AGGCCGCCGCCGCCTCGGAAACCGCCGAATCCGCAGCCGTGGCCGCTTCAGCCGCCTTGTCATAGGCCAGCTTTACCGCAGCCGAAGAGGCGGCCACGCTGTGCTCCTCTGTGGTGACGCTGCTGGATATGGGCGGCTGTGAGCCGTCTTCCCCATCCGCGCCGTCTTTGCCCGGCTGGCCGTCATTCCCGTCCTTACCCGGCGTTCCGGGCGGGCCGCTGGCATACGGCAATTCGGTCCAGCGGGATACGCCGTCCCCGACCTTGAACAACAAAAACTCCTGGTCGTCCGTAAGCGCCAGTTCCCCTTTGAGCAGCACGGGGTCGGCGTCTTGCCAATGCGCTTCCGGGCCTATGCGCTGCTTGGTTCTATAAAGCGGCATGGTTTTCTTCCTCCTTTTCCTTGAAATCATACGGCCCGCCGCCGTCAATAATGGTTATGCGCTCCGCGTCATACGGCCCGCCGCAGTCAATCACGTCCACCAAAGGCACCTGCCCGGCAGGACCGGGAACGCCTTGTATGCCCTGCTCCCCCTTCTCTCCCTGGCCCGGAGGCCCTGTCGGCCCACGAACGCCGGGGCGGCCTTGGGGGATGTACAGGGTAAGCATGGCCGTTGCCGGGTTCCATGAGCTTGAGGCCATGCGGCCATAGGGGAGGTCATCTACGGCAATGCCGAGGGTTTTGTAGTCTTCAAGGATGCCGCTGGCGTTTTGCACGAGATTGTGGACAAGGCCGGTGTAGTCCCGGCCTTCTTGTGTGATGTGAATCATCTGCGTGCTGACGGTATTGAGATCATCTGCAAGCTGCACTGAGCCGTCCCGAAAGACGGCCAGAGGGCGGTCAAAGGGCGTCTCGCGTGTGATGGTCACCGTTGAACCATAAGGGGGAGGATCGGGGCAGATTTCAATCTGGGAATCGGACAGCCAGCGGCAGGAGGCGGTGATGTCTTTTTTCGCTTCGCCCCTCTGGGCGTCTTGCAGGTAAACGCGGACAAAATCTTTGTCGATATAAGGCCAGTTGATGGGGAACACCTTTTTGCTGCCGTCTCCGGCATAGGTGTAGGTGATTTTTTCTTCCATTCGCCTCCTTTACCTGGGCATTGTCAAAAGTTGTTGCAGTTGCGCCGCATCCCCACGCCGCGCTGCAATGCGAGTTTTCTGTTCCTTATCCGCCGCCTCGCGGAGTGCGCTGTCCTCCCTGAGAATCGCCTTTTGCGCCGCCTTTCGGTATTCACGAATAACCTTCTCCACCAATACGGTACGGGGGTTATCCAAGTCGCCGGGAGAATCGGGAATGCTCCTTCTGTCGAGGTCGTAGGAAGCGGACTTCATGAGCGCAGCGAGCCGTTCGTGCTGCGTTTGTCCGCCTATTTTGATGCTCCCCTGAAGCTCACAGAGACGGGAATATTGATTGCCGTCCAGCAGAACCCCCTTGTAGCGCCGGGAGGGTGCGCCTATGTCGAGGTTATCCCCAAGCCGGGCAAGCTCGTTCGCCACCACATCGTCTTTGTGCTCTCCCCAGAAGGTATTGTAGGGGATGGCCTTTCCGGTGATCCATGAACGCCGCTCAGGCAGAAGTGTGGATGCCCCTGGAAGCGTGTTCTGAAGGGTGTCGAGAATGCCGTCAAAGCCTGCGCGAACTTCCCGCATGCTGTCATCCGCAAGCTGGCGCGTGAAGCGCAGGCCGGAACTATAGGGGATGAACATGGTGACCGAGCGCTGCACATAGCGCTGCATGGCTTTTGAATCGACTGACGAATCACCGAGGGCGTCAATCAAATCCGTGAGGCCGGTGAGGTAGGACTTGGAAAGCAGGTTGTTCCCGAGCGACAAAATAGCGCCGGATACAAAGTTCCCCTTGGCGCTGTCGTTCCAGTTGCGGGAGTATTCCGCATAATCTGCCGCAATGCCGAAGAAAGTAGCAAAGGGGTCCATGCGGGCAAAGGAGATGTAGGTATCCCCAATGCGGAAGGAATAAGGCTCTATGCCGGAATCAATCCAGGCCTGTCTGGTGGCCGGGTCTTTCGGGTAGCCGCCTGTCATTCTGCCGGAATAGGCAAGCCCGATGGCGCTGGTCCAGAGCATGGTTCCGGTAGCCATGGCCCCAATGGCCTGGGCCTTCCGCTCCCCGCCCTCTGCAACCGCATCTTTGAAACGCTTGGTCAGCATGTTCAAGCCGGGGGTATGCGCTACAAAGTCACGAATGAGGTTGGTCGGGGTGCGGATGAAGGGCATAACCAGCCGGAGCGGCGGGTACTGGTTGACAAGGTTGTAGAAACCCTGCCCCAGACCGCCGTTGAAATAGGCATCGTCTTTGAGCGCCTGGGTCCAGGTAGCCTCTTGTCCATAGCGCAGCCCGGCAGCATCTGTGCCGCGTCCGCTGACCTCAAAGGCCTCCCGCATGCCGCGCTCTACAAAGTCCTGAATTTTGGCGGTATCGTTTCCGAATTTGGTCATGGCTTCGGCCATGAGCTTGCCGTGGATGTTGGCCCGGTAGTTGATCTGCTTGAACCACTCATCCGCGCCTATGAGAGCGCGAGAGGGAAAGCCGAGAAAGGAAAAGGCGCGGGCCTGGAGTTCTTCCAGAGGGGTTAATTCTTTGGTGGAATCTCCTCCTTTGGCTATCCTGAGCAACAGGATATCTTCCTTGATCTTCTCATAGGTGCCGAGGATAGGCTGATGCCGGGCATCCATGACCTGATGCCCCCGGTCCAGAATGTTGTCGCCCATCTTCGCGGCCATTTTGGCAGCCTTCCACGATTCGCCCAGATATTTGAACAGGCCGAAATAGGTTTCCGCTCCTTCCCTCACTATCCGGCTGTCCCCCATATAGACGCCGCCGAGCATCTTATCCGCAGGCATGAGCGCTGCTTTGAGGAAGTTTCCGCCGATGTTGGCGAAGTGCGTTTTGGGGGAAGAGAGCAAGCCGTTGATGACGATTTCCTTGATAGTGTGGCCGAGCCTGCCAAGACGCCCCCTTTTCATCATATTCTGGATTCTGAGGAACTTTTCAGGATCACCGTCCGCAGCCTTGAGGATGGCGCTGGTCTGCTCTAGCGACAGGTAGGGCGCGTTGATCTTTCCGGCGCTGGTGACGCGGGCGCTGGCAGTGGTAATGTCTTTGGAGGCCAGTGAGAGATCCTGAACGACCCGGTTGACGTGTTCAAGCTCTTTCAGCAATGCATCGCTTGAGCCGTGGAGCGCGATCTGCTGCTCCAGATCCAGAAACTTTTGGCCGTAGGTCTTCGCTAACGATTTGTACGTCTCGGCTCTGACCGCAAGGCTTTGCATGGTTTCCCTGTCATGTGCCGCCGCGTCCAGAACACCCTGGAGGGACATGCTTTCCATCCATTCAGCGCTGTTGTTCAGGATTTCCTGATGTGTCTCCACACCCTTGCCTTTGAGTGTCTGCTCGTGGAACTGGAAGAAGATCTCTTTATGGAGCGCAAGTTCGTCAGGGCTGTTAAAGCTAATGCGGCCCGTATTGCCGATCATGATTTCGTTGGCAACCTCATCAGCAGTGCTTTTCCCACTGCTGATGGCTCTGGCAACCAGCTTCTGCATGTCCTCTGTCTTCAGCGGTGCGGCGCGGGTGGCCACGCCCTTTTCTGCCGGTAAAGCAGCGCTGAGGGCGTCTTCCGGGGTGATTTCCCGAACATTCAACTCAACCTTGCCCCCGCTCTCCATCACCTCCGAGACATCGGCAACAAGATCATCGACTACGGAATCCTGTTCCCCTCCGCGTCCGCCCAAGGTGCCGGGTCCATCCCGAAGGGAGCCAGCAACTTCTTGGCCTGGACCATATCCGCTTTCGCCCGCTCGTTCGAATGTCCTTCCTTCGTAAAGCCCCAATGCACCGGTGCCAGACGATAATTCGCCAGAAGGCCTCTCATTGCCAAAACCTTCTCGCTCGGAACTTCCGGGTCGCCGTACCGGCGTTGCGGGATGCTGGCCCACAGTTCCAGAAGCTCTTTCGTTGAGTAGCCCTTGAAGTCTTGCGGCAAGTTCTGTTCGTTCTTCATTGCTCCCTGCCTTGTTAATGCGTTGTATAAGAACCTGAATCTCGCCTTTGGATAAGAGTTGAGCCAATGGTTTGCCCTTTACATCCATCCCGGCGTTCCGCAGCGTGCGTTGCAACTTATCGACCAGTTGCGGCGGCGCGTCAATACGGGCATCCCCCATCAGCCCGGCCACCGTGGTCACGTCAATGCCCTCCTTGCGTAAGGCGGTGATGAACTGCCGGGCTGACGCCCCTGTAGTCAGGATGTCTTCAACAACGACAATCTGTTTGCCTTTGAGGGCTTGCAACAATTCATCATTAGTCGGGGTATAACCTCGCTTTGCGAAGGGTCTGTCGGTAGGGGAAATGAACTTCATTTCCGTAGGGGCAGTCGCCGTAAAACCGGAATCTAGAAATTTCCCGCCGAGTTCGGCCTCCAGTTTTTTCCCGAGCGCATCCGGTAGCTTATTAGCTCCTGACGAGCTCGGCACAGAGATAAAGACTGTTTCTTTGTTCGGGTCAAGCTTGGCCGTAAGCTCCTGCGTTTGTTTTTCGGTCCAGATTTGATCCACTATACGGGACGCAGCTTCTTCATTACCCGTTTTAGCAGCCTTAAAGTCTGCTGAATCCATGATGGACTGATTGGCTCTGGACAGCCCGGTCACGCCTGTTTCATGTGCCGTACTGCGACCTTGGAGGTTTTTCAGTTCCTCCCCGGTCTGTACAACAGCATCTTCAGCCTCTGCAACAGTTTTGGCGGTGCGGGCCGTTTTCATACCCTTGACCAGCACCACCAATGCCTCACCGGCAAGACCAAGCCCCATGCCCTCAATGGTATTTTTCAAGCGCCCGAGCACAGCCGGGTCGTCTTCTTTGGCGGCCAGGAAGTCAGTGATGGGGTTTGCCACAGCCGGGCAGGACTGGATAAGGTTGGACAGGCGCTCTTCATTGGCGTCAAAGACCGTGAAGTCGGCAAGAGCGCCTTCCGCCATGCCCCTGCCGACTGTCGCCGCCTTGCCTGTGCCTTGCAGCAGCTTCGCCGTTTTGAGGAACTTGCCCGCGCCGATGAAACCGGCAGCAAACTGCGAGATGCTTTTGGCAAGGCCGCCCGCAAGGGTCTGCGGGGTGTAGCCGAAGTTTTCCTCGGCGGAATCCATGAAGTCGCCTATTTTGTCGCCCTCATCCCGGAACAGGTTGATGGCGTCCGAGCCGAGGTTGACGGTTTCGGCCACGGCGTCATACGCGCCAGCCAGAGCGCCCTTGCCTATGTCCAGCAGTGTGCCGCCAAGGCCGGTGTCGTCTGTGCTGTCGCCGCCTTCTGTGGGCGTGGTGGTGGTGTTTTCTTCGGGCTGTGTTTGGGGAGGCTGTTGCGGCTGTATCTGGGCAGAAGGGGATGCTTCTGTGGGGGCAGACTGTGTGGTTTCGATTGAGGCGTTTGCGCGTTGGTTCCACTTATCTCGTAGAGCTTGGAGCTTGAGATCGAGAATGTCCGGTTTCTGTTGTTCCGTCATATTCCTCCTTTACGGGTGCTGTATATAAACCAAAGTAGGGATCAACCATTTTGGACCACTCCCTTGCCTTCTCTTCCTTACGGAGCGTTTCATTATACTTTCTGGCGGCGGCTTCAATGTCTATATTATGAAGATAGGCTTGATTTTCGATGAAGCTATCAATAAGTTCAGGTAACACACCGTATTTATTAAGGAACCCGATGACAGTCTTTTTATCGTGTTTGAGGGATGCATTGAGTAATTTATCGACATCTTCCGTTTCTCTAATGTGGAGCCTATTGTTCGTGCTCCAATATTCCGGCGTTGCCATTCTCTGACGCTCTTCCGGGCTGATGATGTCGCGTTGTGTTCCTGTGTCGCGGAAGTAGGGATCGGCACCAATCTCACGCGCCTGCGTGTTGAGGAAGTTGCGGATAGCTGCTGGTGTTCTCGGCTCATTTTTTCGCACTCCCTCCTCCACATATACCGCCACTTTGTCGGCAAGCGTAGCTTTGGCCTCAACAACGCGGGCTTTGAATATAGGGCTGTCCGCCGCAGGAGCGTTGCCTGCGAAAAGCTGCCCTACCAGTATGTCTTCAGAGTTTTTGAAATCATGGCCTTTCAGGACGGCACTGACAGGATCGGCTTCATCCTGCCCTGCACTTGCGGCAGAATACAGGGGCATCCAGTTCTCCCTCCCGTATTTTTCCGCCTTCAACACCGCTTGCTCTGGAGTCATTCTGCCTGTTTGAGCAAGATGCATATCAGCCGCATATTCCGCCGTCCTCTGTTGATCCATAATAGGCTTATGTGTGGCGAGGCTATTGAAGGTGTTGGAGAGCGAGGCGGCCACGTCCAGATGCTCCGGGCCGACATCCGGCAGGGCCACGATATCCTGCACCGTAGGGGCGGGGAGGCCGTTTTTGAGGCAGTGCATAAATTTCCCGCCGATGGAGGTCACAGCCTTCTCCTGCGCCTTGGCCTTATTGAAGTGCCACATCTGGATATATTCGCTGTTCTTCTGGCGGCGTTCTTGTTTCCACTCATCATGGAGGGCATGTACTTTCCCCTGAAACTCCGGGCTGCTCCCGAGAACACCCGCCTCAGTCTTGATCCTCTTTGCAAGGGAGAGAATTTCTGCTCCGTGGCCCTCTTCTCCCTCGGCCTTGGCAATATTAAGAACGGCATTCCCGATGACGGCTATTGCACGAGAGCGCGGAACGCCGGACGTTTCCATAGCTTGTATCAGATTCGCGGCACGGGAAGCCAGTGTATCCAGAGCGCCGGATAAAACCTGCGGATTGGAGATGTTCGGGGTATTGTCCAGGGCGGAATCTATGTCAGAAGCAAAGAGTTGTCCGTACTTCTCCTCCGCCAGCTTCAGGTGTTCCTCTGCCCTGTCGCCGGTATGCCGGTTCATAAGAGCGCCTTCCGAGGCTGTGACGGCCTTCAGGAAGTGTTCGGCATACAGTTCAGGCTCATACTGCTCGGTGATGTGCTCGGCAGTCCAGTTCTTTGTGAACTCGCCCACTTTCGCTTGAACCTTTTCCGGGTCCGTTTCATTCACCAGCCCGCCTGTCGTATAATGATTCTGGAGGGCCGCGTGGTAGCTCTGCGCCTTGGTCGCCAGTTCCGCGCCTTTGTAGCCGCGCTCCAGGTGGGGGTTGAGTCCGGCGTATTGGGGGTTCTCCTTGATGAACTCAGACCACGCCTTTTGGTTCTCGCTCATGAGGCTCTTGCCTATTGCTGTCTGCTCCATGAAGAAGCGTTCTTCCTGCACGGCGGCCATCTGATTGAGTTGGGGGTTGAGTTTGGATAAGGCGGACGAGAGCTTTTCCCACCCGTCCCCCGCCCCTTGCGGGTACTGCACATAGTCGGCCCGCTTTTCATCGTAGGAATAAATGCTTTGAGGGGAAACAGCCGCTCTGAGGTCACGCGATTCCCGCAGCGCCTCTACCTGCGGCCCGCCAGGACGCCCGCTCCGTAGGGAAATTGAAGACATAGTTCTCCTTTATTTCTTATCAGCCGCCTTTGAGAAAAGAGGCGTTCTGCCGTAGTTGGTGGCTGAGTTGTATGCGCCAACCGCGTTGCCAGCAAAGCCGAGTGCCGCAGCCAGGGCATTCGGCCCTTGAACCGGCGTGGGGATATAACCTTGCTGCGAGTTGATGCGGCTCTCGGCCCGGTCACGATAGCCGCGCACACTGGTATCAGCCGCCACGCCCTGCATCTTAAGTTGTTCATCCACAACATCATTGCTCATGGCATAGGCCCGGCTGTAATCCGCCATCAGGGCATCCAGGGACGCGCCGCCTGCATTGGGTGAAGAGGCGAGGGCCGTGCCGCGCTTTTGCAGGAAATCCGCCTGGTTCTTCTGCTTTTCTCGTGCAGCCGACTGCTCATGCTGCATCTGTTGCATACGCTCGGCTGTCGTCTGCTCGTTCTGTTCCTTGATGGCGTTTTGCGCGTTCTGGAGGCGGGCTTCGTTGTTCGCCCGCATTTGGGCTTCCTGGTACGCCTTCTGGGCGCTGGCCGCATCATTGGCCGCCATGTGTTGAGCGCCGCCAGCCAGGGCTGAAATAGCCAGAGAAGTGATAAAAAGGGCGGTTGTCGGTTCACACATGGTTCTGCTTCCTTATGATGAATGCATGAAAGGCTTGGCCCTCACACCCTATCAGGAGATCCCGCCCGAAAAAATGCGCCCCGGCAAAGCGCTCCAGCCATGTGACGGCTTTTCTATGCTCGGCGCTGACGCAGCCGCCGATGTCCGTGTAGCCGCCTTTTGTGAACAGCCAGTGCAGCACCATCTTCGCGGCCCGGTGAAAATCAAGGGCGTGACGCTCTACCTCCGGCGTAGCAAGCAGCCAGACAAGGCCCATTCCTTCGCCCATGTCTTGAATGCCGCCAATGGCGTAGGGTTTGCCCTCAGCTTCAAGGACCAAGGCATGGGGGGCGGATAGCTCTAGGCCCTGCAAAAGCACCTCCAGGGGTTCGCTTCCGCTACCGGCCTGTATTCCCTGCATGTCTTCCTGCCTGAGTCTTGTGGACAGGTAAAAGGCGTCCTCCCTTGTGGCCGGGCGCAGCATGCTTTTTCTTCTTTTCATAAATATTAAACCCTCCGTGAGCGGATGTGATAGTAGCCCTCCCATCCGGCGCTGGTTATCTGGAAGGGAAGAAAGGAGTCGCTGAGAACTTCGATGCTGACGGCATCTGCCCTGGAAAGAATGGGAAAACGGAAGATGCCGCTGGCTATGGCTGGCTCTCCGATGCGGTTTGCGCCATGCCCAAGCAGGCGGCCGGAGAATACGCGTCTGTCCGTATCCCGGTAGTCCGGGGTTATCTCCACCACAAAATATCCGGTATCGCCATAGGTGAAGGTCATGTTCCGCAGTTGCAGCCTGCCTTCGACAACGGCCAGTTTTCCTTGCCCGGATTCTTCCCTGAGAATCTGACGGGAAAGCCGCATGCGGCTTGTAAACGGAATGCCGGTCAGGAAAGGGACGCCCCGGATGTCGCCATTCACTACGGCAGTGTTTTCAGACCATGCCAAGACCTCAAAATCCACGCCGGGCGGGTGGCCGTTCTTCTCTTCGCTATCATCAAGATAGCGGCTCACAACTGAAGGTTTTGCCGGGAGGTGGTAGGGATAGGTCAAGGTACTCTGCTGCTGTGTTCCGTCATAGGTGATGGAGAGCATATCCCGCTCCCGTATCTTCCTGTCCTGGCTGAACTCATAGGGCGCGTTCGGCTCGCTGTATCCCGGCTCCAGGTTCATCATTTCCAGGTACACGCCGTCTTCATACTGCGCGACAAGAAGCACGGAGGAGTTCAGAAAGGCCGCTGACAGAACCTCGCCGGAGAAGGACCACTTCGACCAGGAGCTTTGCAGCTTCTCCTTGCCGTTCCAAAAATACTTGTAGATCGCTATGCTGTTACGCTCCTCACTGGACAGAGCCAGGAGGCAGTCTTCGTTGGTGGAGCACACAAGTTTGTGGATCTCCCCCGGAATGTAGTGAGGGATGTGGCTTGTGATGTCGGCGGCGTCCGTGAGGCTGGAGTCTTCTTCCACGTAATATTCACGTACCCCGGCCCATTCTCCCCGGCTTGTGGCAAAGAAAATGGCCTTGCCGGACCCGATGGGCGCTGCCCGCACCGAGCATTCAAAGTCTGTGATGGGTTTAACGGCCACGGTTTTGATGGACAGCGTGTCGTCATGTTCCAGCACGAACTGCGTTGTGTCGGAGAAAAGAACCAGACCTTCGGAGAAGGCTGCGGCGTGGTAAAGGTTGGCCGCCTTGGTATGACTGGCCGCCACGTCAATCACATCGGAATCAACGATGGTTGTCACTGTCGAGCAGAAGAAGTTGAAGAACTTTCCGGCCTCGCTGAGAATGCAGTTTTCCGCCGACAGCAGGCCGAGCCGGTTTCTATAGAAGAAGATGGCCGAAAGCGTTCTGCCCACAAAGGAAGGGTCCGGGGCGGAATCAAGGTCGCCGCATTTTCTCGGCGTCCAGTCCAGAGCCTTGAAGGCAAAGCTGCCGTCAGCCTCACGCACCAGGGCATGGGGCATGGTGGCAGCGTCCAGACTGTCTGTGATGCCGGGTTTGACCGTCTCAACCCACACGCCGGAATCAAAATCGCTGCCGCCGTTGCAGGCAAAGCGGACAAAGTAGTTATCGAAGCTGGAGCTTTGATCCCCGGTGACCTCCGTAACATAGCCATTGGGGGCGATAACAGGCAGGTCGGAGAAGCGCTGTACGCGATCAGTAGTGACCGTAAGGTGTGTATTGGAGCGCGAATCGCTCGTCTTCGCCTTGAAACCCGCGCCGTCATGCCTTTTGATCCAGAGGGAGCTTTTCACCGTTTTGCAGAGGTAGATGCCGGTGGCATTGATTTTTTCCGCCAGATCCGCCGCAATCACGGAAGAGGAGAGTTTATAGCGGGCGGCGTCCAGGGCGCTGCTGTTCTCCATATTGAAGCCGTTTTTCGCGGTGAACTCCAGGCCGTCCGAGGCCCTGCGGTTGTCGTCTTTATAGGTGGTGTGGGAGAAGGTCATATCATCCAGGGTGATATGATAGTCAGTCGCATAGGAGGCCTGCTTGATGAAGACCAATGCCTCCGGCGTCCGCACAGGGCTTGTGCGTGAGCCCATCCGCACCCGGACGGTTTTATTGAGGATGAAGGTGTAGTCGTTGATGGTCAGGCAGGCGAGATTCGTACTCGGCCTGTCCGTCTGGAGGTAGGCTCTCCCGTCCGGAAAGTTCACGTTTTTCGGATTCCCATCCATGTCAAAAACCGCAAGGCCGCCGTCTGTGCAGACCACGGCGTACTGTTCCGTCAGATCCCGGTCAATAATATGCACGGAGGCGTCTTTAACTTTTTGAGGGAGAATACGCGCGATGTGCCGCGTGCCTGGGCGTCTGCGCAGGAACTCAACCACGCTCGGCAGGCAGTTTTCCATAGCCTCGCACTGTGAGGCCATGCGGATTGTATAGGGCTGCTGCGAAACGCCGCCAATGAGATTGGGAAGGGTTGTTGAAATCAGCCCCACACCTACCTCCGCAGTGTCTGGCCGGGCGTCCAGCCGGAGATGAAGCTTGTGGACTCGCCTTTGGCCACGCTTGGCCGAGCGATCAGCGTGTCTTCCCGAACGGCCAGGGCGCGGGCTGCCGCTTCATCCTCACGGGTAAAGGCGTGTAGTTCCTGCGCTCCTACGGTTCTGTCCTGAAACTTACGTGCCGCCCTGACGGTTGTATACCAGCGAAAGGCCTCCGGCATGTCCTCATAAGCCAGAAGCTGATGGACCGTGGCCTCAATACTTTCGCTGAACGTGTATGTGTGATTCGCCCGGTCATAAAGGCGGCTGCCGCGCACGACCACATCCCGGCTGTCGGGATCGCGTAGGGTCACCCGAAAGGTAGAGGGTGGAAGCACAATGCTATCCTGAGAGTCGGGCGTCAGAGGGTAGTTGTCTTCCCCGTTAAAGTGCCAGCCCTCAAGCTGGACCTCCCTGGCAGTCTCGCGCAGGGTGTTGAGAGCGACAGCGACATCAACCGGCAACGCCCCTGTGAGCGCGTTTACCGGCGCTTCCCCGATAACGGAGAGCATGGTGTTCACCGCGTCAAGTTCGCTGGAAACGGTATTGAAAATCGGCATGATGCCTCCTTGAAGCAAAAGGGAAAAGACAGGGAGGTCGCCCCTGTGATAGAGACGCCTCCCTGTGGTGGTGGTTGCTTGCTATGCTCTTACGCGCTGGTAAGCTCAATGGCGCATTCGCTGCGCAGCACGCCGTGGCCCATAGCGTACTTGGCGACAATGAGCGTGCCTTGGTAGACAACGGCGAAATCCCCTCCGGTCTTTTCCACCTTGAGGTCGCGCAGCTTCACGGTGCCAAGGGCGTCACGGGTGAAGCACACGGCAACGGTTTTGGAGAAATCGCCGGTGTAGTCGTTCTTCTCGCCATCGCGGGAAACGACCACGCTGTTCGGCACATTGTTGCTCTTGATGATGCGGATGTTGGCGACTTTGAGAATCTTGCCGTCCGCGTAGACGCCGGAACCGCCCCAATCCTTGTTGATGAGGTCGGTGGTCTGGGCCAGAAGGTAGTATTGGGCCGGTTTGACAATAACAACGCGGTCACTGTCAGGGACATCTTTTTCATCAAAGGTCTGCGCACAGAGGAAGATGCCCTCGGCCAGTTTCTTGCCATCGTTGGCATAGGCCGCGTTGGTAAGGGTGGAACCGCCGGGAGCGCCGGTGACAGGACCGGCACTGCGGGCCGCAAGGCAGGCTACGCGCATGGTGGTCTGATCGTACTCGCGGGCCAGGGCCGCGCCAAGCTGTTTGCTGTATTCGCCCCGGATGTCATAGTGGTTCTTCGCTTCGTCCAGGTCATACAGGAACACGTCCGCCGTGAGCAAATCGTCAATGTGGATGATTCGTTCGCCGTGCAGGATCTTGTTGCTGCCGAGGATGGGCGTGCCCGCCTTGTGGTAGCGGGCGTTTGCCTTCCACATGGTGGGAAAGCTGGCGCTCTTGCCCTGCGTAATAGTGCGCTCACGATGGAGCGACTTCATGATGTTGTTTTCGTCAAACGCAGTCAGAATTTCACCCGTGAAAATCTTGAGGAACTGCGCGTCCGTAAGCCCCTGGCCGTTGAGTTGGCCGGGAGCGGCCATAGTGTTGATGCTTGCCATTGTCTTGTCATCCTCCTGCTTGGTGTTGTGAGTGTAGGGTTCACGACACACAAGGCCCTGCGACAGTGCAGGCCTTGGCTCGTGCCGCCTAAAAAGGCGCACACGGCATAGCTGCGGGAGGATTTTGCAGGTGATTCCGCTTTGACAAAAGGGCTGAAAGGCCGCATACTCATACGGCTTTCTCCCCTGCAAGGGAAAAGGCAAACGGAACCTCCTTACCGAAAACAGGCATCGGATGGAAAGGAGGTAGATTGACGAAAAGACAGACCGAGCGTCTGGTCTGGACGGCGATCAGGGCTGCCCTGTGGGGCGTGATCTCCCGTCTGGCGTATTGGGTCACTGACAAGTTTTTGCGGTGATTCAGGCAGCCCGATGGAATGAAAACGACCCCTAACAGTGAGGCACACCGTTAGGGGTCTTCCATCGGGAATGAAGTCCAACTTCTAACCGGTAAGGAGATCCGAGAAAAACCATCCTTTGCCGGAGGTCGGGGTGCGACTAACACCCCGGCCTTTTCTCGACTATAAGCACGGCTGTCGGAATTGGCAAGCGCTTTTGGTTACAGCTTCTCCCTTGTGCTCCTTTTAATCTATGCTTTCTTCCCAATCTGGAAAGCGCTGGACGTGCCGAACCAGGAAGAGACCACAAAGCAAAGCGTAGCCCTGGTGCCCTCATCCAACTGGAAGTGGCCGAAGTAACCGACAACAAGCGCGCCTAAAGAGAACACGGTGATGACCGGGCGGATTGCCGCGCGAAGGTCCGCGACCCACCGCGAGGTATTGCCGAGC
>DBDO01000133.1:15050-15279 GCA_002293605.1 Desulfovibrionaceae bacterium UBA930 | reverse complement strand
CGGAGGGGCGGGCACTGGCAGGGCCGTGTCTGCGGCAAGCGCCTCCAGCCCCGCTACTCTTGAAGAGGCGGTCATTGCCGGGCGGCGCGAGGATATCCCGGCCCTGGTGCAAAAAGCGCTTGATGCCGGGGAAGAGCCCTTTGCCATTGTGGGGGAGCGTCTCATTCCCGCCATCACCGAGGTCGGCGTCAAATACGAGCGCAAAGAATATTTTCTGCCCCAGTTGATC
>DBDO01000133.1:11202-14984 GCA_002293605.1 Desulfovibrionaceae bacterium UBA930 | reverse complement strand
CACGATATCGGCAAGAATATCGTCAACCTCATGCTTGGCAACCACGGCTTTGAAGTAGTGGATATGGGCAAGGACGTGAAAGCGGAACTGATTGTCGAGGCTGCCGTGGAACACGGCGCAGTACTGATAGGCCTTTCCGCGCTCATGACCACGACAATGGTGCGCATGCGCGATACCGTGGATATCATCAGGGAACGGGGCCTCGGGCAAAAGGTCATGGTGGGCGGCGCGGTGGTCACGGACGACTTCGCCCGTTCCATTGGCGCGCATTACGCCAAAGACGCCGTGGACGCCGTGCGCCTGGCGCAAAGTTTACTATAGGAATGCTCTCTGCAAGGAGCCTCGTATGCAGCGCATGAAATTCGCTCTGGACGAGAATCCCGGCCTTTGGGTCACCTTGCTGTACGGCTTGCAATGGTGGATCGTCTGTCTGCCCAATGTGCTGATTACCGGGCTGATTGTAGCCAGAATGCATTTTCCCGCTGACGCGGCCATGCAGACCCTTTACTTGCAAAAGCTCTTCGGGTTGATGGGGGCGGTCATGCTGGTCCAGGTGCTGTGGGGGCACCGGCTGCCCCTGGTGGTGGGGCCTGCGGCCATTTTGCTGGTGGGCATAAGCGCCTCGGCCGCGCCGGACAGCGCGGCCCTTCATACGGCCATTTTGCTCGGGGGGGCTGCGTTGCTTTTGCTCGCCTGTAGCGGCCTTCTGGCCCGGCTGCGTCTTGTTTTCACTCCGCGCATCGTGGCCGTTGTGCTTATGCTGATTGCCTTCAGCCTTGCGCCGGTCATGCTGCGCCTGATAGGCGGGGCAGGCAATGCCGGAAGCCCCGCTTTTAACGCCGCTTTCGCCCTTCTGTTGCTTCTTGCTCTGCTGGCTTTGAATACCGTCCTGCGCGGGATTTGGAAGTCGCTGACCGTTCCGCTCGGTCTGGCCGGAGGGAGCGCCGCGTATTTTTTCCTTACCGGAGCCCCGCTTTTGCCCGGAGCCGGGGGCGCGGCAGAGGGTTTTGCCCTGCTTACGGCCTTTCACTTTGACGGCGGCACGGTATTGGCCTTTCTCTTTTGCTACCTGGCCCTTGTGATCAATGAACTGGGCTCCATCGAATCTATCGCGCAGTTGATCAATGTGCAGGACAGACAAAGCCGGATCAGAAGGGGGACGGGCGTTCAGGGGCTGGCCAATATGGCCGCCGGGGGGCTCGGCCTTATCGGCTGCGTTGATTATTCCTTAAGCGCCGGGGTGATAGCGGCCACGGGCTGCGCCTCGCGCTATCCCCTTGTTCCCGCCGGAATCGGGCTTATGCTCTGCGCCTTTTTTCCAGATATTATCCGTCTGCTGGGCTGTATACCGCCCGTGATTATGGGCGCGCTGCTCGTGTATCTGATGGCCGCGCAGCTTTCCAGCGGCCTTGGGCTCCTGGCGGCAAAGGGCGGCGTCACAGATTTTAACAGCGGCCTCACTGTAGCCCTGCCGTTGATGATCGGCCTTTTGACGGCCTTTACCCCGGACTCGGTAACAGCCGGATACCCGGCCCTGCTCCGGCCTATTGCGGGCAATGGCTTTGTCATGGGAGTGATCGCGGTGCTTGTTCTGGAGCATCTGATCTTTGTACAAAAAGACAGAAACTGAAGCCTGTTTGCCGTTTTTTCAGTTGACAAGCGGGCTGTTTTGTCCACATGGTCAGCCCTATCCGGCGGCACTTTTCTCAAACCCACAAGGCGGGACGAGGGCTATGGACACGATATATCTGAACAGCCCGGACAGTCTTTTCATCCGGGAGGTGGAAGAGGAAAGCGGGCAAGTTCTTTCACGTTGTTACCAGTGCGGCAACTGCACAGCCGGTTGCCCGATGGCCTTTTCCTTCGACAGTCCGGTCAGCCGGATCATGCGCCTCATACAGGCGGGGCAGAAAGAGGCGGTGCTTTCTTCCAGGGCCGTGTGGCTGTGTGCTTCGTGTGAAACCTGCACTCAGCGCTGTCCCAATACCATTGATGTGGCCCGCATCATGGATGTCTGCCGCCATATGGCCAGGCGCGAGAAGAAAAGCGGCATTTACGCGGTAAAAGTCTTTTTCGATTCCTTCCTTTTGGCGGTAGAGCGCCACGGACGCCCGCACGAACTCGGCATTATGGCCCTGTTCATGGCCCGCACGGGGCGTTTCTGGACCGACCTTGACCTTGCTCCCACAATGCTGACAAAGGGTAAAATGGCCCTTTTGCCCCATAATGTGGAAGGGCGCGGGGAGGTGGCGGAGATTTTCCGGCGCTTCAGAGACGGCGCGTCCGATGCTGCCCTGGTCAAGGCCCTTCGGGGCGGCAGAGCCGCAACTGCGCCGGGCGGCCCCGGCATGCGGGAGAGGGGCGTTTCAGAAGAAAAAAGCGGGGAGGGGCTGGCATGAGCGTAAGCATAGGCTATTTCCCCGGCTGTTCCGGCCTTGGCACTTCGATGGAGTACGAACGCTCCACCCGCGCGGTGTGCACAAGCCTGGGCCTTTCCCTCAGGGAAATTCCGGACTGGAACTGCTGTGGTTCAACCCCCGCCCATACCGTGGACCATGTGCTTTCGGCCGCGCTTTCTTCCCGCATTTTTGCCCAGGCGGAAAGCGCAGGCATTACAGATGTGATAACTCCCTGTCCAAGCTGCTTGAAAAATCTGCGCAACTGTCTGGACGGCATGGAAGATCCGCTTTTTGCGGCCAGGGTGGAGGCCCTGACCGAACGGCCCCTGCACATGCGGCACAGCGTCAGATCAGTCCTGCAGGTGCTTGTGGAAGACATAGGGCCGGAGGCGATTGCAGCGCGCGTGCGCCGTCCCCTGGCGGGCCTTAAGGCGGTTCCTTACTACGGCTGTCTCATGACCCGCCCCGGCGAGGTGATGCGCTTTGACAATCCGGAAAATCCGATGGGCCTTGATCGCCTGTTGGAAGCGCTCGGGGTCGAAGTGCTGCCTTTTCCACTGAAAACGGATTGCTGCGGCGCTTCCTTTGCCGTTCCGGCCCGTGAGGCGGCCCCCCGGCTGGGCGGTCGCATTCTGGATCTTGCAGCCAGCCTTGGGGCTGACCTTGTGGTTGTCGCCTGCCCCCTGTGCCAGATGAATCTCGACTTACGCCAGAGTCAGATCAAGGCGAAAAGCGGCGGCAGCTACCGGCTTGCGGTTCCCTACTACACCCAGCTTATGGCCTATGCCTTTGGCCTGCCCGATGCGGACGCGGGCTTTCATAAGCTTGCCGTTGGCATGCAGCCCGCTCTGGAACGCATGCGAGACCGGGCTGTGCAAAAAGCGGCCCAGGAGCGCGAAGAAGCGGCAAAACGCGCGGTCCGCAACAAGGCTGCTGCGCAAAAAATGGCCTCGCCCGCGCCTTTACCAGAGGCCGAAGCCGCAGAAAAGGACGCAGGCCCTGCGGGAGGTGAGGCATGAGAATAGGCGTTTTCATCTGCCACTGCGGCAGCAATATCGCGGGCACGGTGAACTGTCCCTCGGTGGCTGAACAGACGAAAAGCTTCCCGGACGTGGTCTTTGCCACTGATACCATGTACGCCTGTTCCGAGCCGGGGCAGGAGGCGATTATCAGCGCCATCAAGGAGCACAGATTAAGCGGCGTGGTAGTGGCCTCCTGCACGCCGCGCATGCATGAGCCTACCTTTCGCCGGGCTGTGGAACGCGCCGGGCTCAACCGCTATATGTTTGAAATGGCCAATATCCGTGAGCACGTTTCCTGGATTGGCAAGGATATGGAGGCCAATACCAACAAGGCTGCGGAACTGGTGCGCATGGCCGTTGC
>DBDO01000133.1:10040-11184 GCA_002293605.1 Desulfovibrionaceae bacterium UBA930 | reverse complement strand
TGGTCATTGGCGGCGGCGTTGCGGGCATTCAGGCCGCGCTGGATGCGGCGGACGCGGGCCTTGAGGTGATTCTGGTGGAAAAAGAGCCTTCCATCGGCGGCAAAATGGCCAAGCTGGATAAAACCTTTCCTACAGTGGACTGTTCCAGTTGCATTCTCGGCCCGCGCATGGTGGATGTGGCCCAGCACCCGAACATCACCCTGCACGCCTTTTCCGAAGTGGAATCCCTTTCCGGCTATGTGGGCAATTTTGAGGTAGCCATCCGTAAAAAGGCCACCTTTGTGGACTGGTCCAAGTGTACGGGCTGCGGGCTGTGCACCGAAAAGTGTCCGGCCAAAAAGTCCTATGACCGCTTTAACGAGGGCATGGGGCCGACCGGCGCGATTGTCATACCCTTTCCCCAGGCCATTCCCAAAAAGGCCAGCATCAACAAGGACTGGTGCCGCCAGTTCACGCGCGGCAAATGCGGCGTGTGCGCCAAGGTCTGTCCCTGCGGGGCCATCAACTACGAACAGCAGGACGAGATCATCAATGTGAAAGTGGGCGGCATCGTGGCCGCCACCGGATATGATCTCATCGACTGGAGCGTATATCAGGAGTACGGCGGCGGACGCTATCCCGACGTGATCACCTCCCTGCAGTACGAGCGGCTGCTTTCGGCCTCCGGCCCCACCGGCGGTCACGTCAAGCGCCCCTCGGACGGCAAGGAGCCCAAAAACGTGGTGTTCGTGCAATGCGTCGGGTCGCGCGATCCTTCCGTCGGCCGCCCCTACTGCTCGGGCTTCTGCTGCATGTACACGGCCAAACAGGCCATTCTTACCAAGGATCATATCCCGGACTCGCAGAGCTATGTCTTTTATATGGACATACGCTCGCCGGGCAAGGGCTATGACGAGTTCACCCGCCGCGTGCAGGAGCAGTACGGCGCCCAGTACATCCGGGGCCGGGTCTCCCTCATCTGGCCAAAGGGCGACAAGCTCGTGGTTCGGGGAGCGGACACCCTGATGGGCACGCAGGTGGAGGTGGAGGCCGATCTCGTGGTTCTGGCCGTTGGCGGCGAGGCCGCGAAGGGCGCATCCGAGCTCGCGGAAAAGCTGCGCATCTCCTACGACACCTATGGATTCTTCATGGAAGGGCACCCCAA
>DBDO01000133.1:9692-10011 GCA_002293605.1 Desulfovibrionaceae bacterium UBA930 | reverse complement strand
TTCCGTGGCCCAGGGCAGCGCCGCCGCCGCCAAGGCCCTGGGGCTGCTCTCGCGCGATATGCTGGATTCCGATCCGGCAATCGCCCAGGTGGACATCAAACGCTGCATAGGCTGCGGCAAGTGCATCCGCGTATGCCCGTTCAAAGCCATCAAGGAAGTGGACATGCGTGGGGCCATCAAGGCCGAGGTCATCGAGACCGTGTGCCAGGGTTGCGGACTGTGCAACGCCACCTGCCCGCAGGGCGCCATCCAGCTCTCCCATTTCACTGACAACCAGATTCTCGCCGAGGTGGAGGCCCTATGTCGGTTCTAGAAGGCA
>DBDO01000133.1:0-9648 GCA_002293605.1 Desulfovibrionaceae bacterium UBA930 | reverse complement strand
GGATTTGCGCATCATCCGCGTGCCCTGCTCCGGACGCATCAATCCCCTGTTCATTCTGAAGGCCCTCACTTCCGGGGCTGACGGCGTGCTTGTCTCCGGCTGTCACCCGCGTGACTGCCACTACGCTGAAGGCAACTTTTACGCCCGCAGACGTCTTGAGGTGCTCAAAGGTCTTCTGCCCACCCTGGGCATAGATCCACGCCGTTTTGAATATACCTGGGTCTCCGCCTCAGAAGGACAACGCTGGCAGCATGTCGTCACCGGGTTCACCAGGCAGATCCATGAGCTCGGCCCCGCCCCCCGTCTTCCTGAGACCCCGGAACTCGCGGGCCTCGCCGCCGGCGTAATGTAAGGAGAGAATGCACATGTCGCTGCATACTGAACTGCAAACGGCCATCAAGGCCATCCTGCCGGATGTTTCCTGCGTCATCGGCTGGAGCGGGGGGCCGGACGCCCTGCGCGGCGCGCCCCTGTTCATGCGCTCGGAAGATGACGTAAACAACTTCAGCGGCGGATTTTTCGCCGTCAACAACCCGGCCCTCTATCTGCCGGAATACAAAGGCTCCAAGGTCGCCGTGGTGGCCAAGGGCTGCGATTCGCGTTCCATCGGCCAGCTTCTCGCGGAAAAGCTCATCAACCGGGAAGAAATCCACATCATAGGCTTCCCCTGCCAGGGCGTCATCGACAACGCCAAGGTCGTAGCGGCCCTCGCGGGCAAGGTTGAGGCGGGGCAAGTCACCGCTGTGGAAGAAACGGACGAGACCATCGAACTCAGTTTTCCGGATCAGACCATCAGTCTGAAAAAGACCGATGTCATGGCGGACAAATGTTCCCGCTGTCTGTATCCCAATGCCCTCATCAGCGATACCTTTGTGGGAGAAAAACGCGAACCCGCGATTACGGAAGACCCCTATGCGGATCTGGCCGCTTTTGAAGCGCTCCCGCTGGAGGAACGCCAGGCCTTCTGGGAAAAAGAAATGTCCCGCTGCATCCGCTGCTACGCCTGCCGCAACGCCTGTCCCCTGTGCGTGTGCCGCGACCACTGCGCGGCTGAAAGCCGCAACCCCGAATGGGTGACCCAGGCTGACGGAGTACGGGAGAAGCTCTTCTTCCAGATTATCCATGCCTCGCATCTTGCGGGCCGCTGCACCGGCTGCGGCGAGTGTCAGCGGGCCTGTCCGATGGGCATACCGGTACTGCTGCTCAAACGCTCCCTGTCCCGGCGGACGGAAGAGCTCTTTGCCTACCGCGCCGGAGTGGACGCCGAAGCCACGCCGCCGCTGCTCACCTTTACGCTGGAAGAACCCCGCATTCAAGAGAGGGAATGGTGATGGCAACGCAAAAATACATTGCTTTTGCGGACATTCCCGCCTGGCTGGAAGAACTCTCCGCCGCGCAGACCGTGTACGCGCCCCGGCGCGAAGGCAAGGCCGTGGTCTACCGCCCCTGGCAGAAGGGCGAACAGCCTGAACTTGTGGAGCGCCCCACGGAGTCGGCCAAGCATATAGTCTTTCCCCGGGCGGAAGAACTGTTCCGCTTCAACTATCAGCAAGCCCCCGAAACCGGCGGAAGCAAAAAGCTCTCCCTTGCGGAACCGGCGGATCCCGCTCCGGCGGTGGTTTTTGCCGCCCTTCCCTGTGATACGCGCGGATTTCTCTTCTTTGATCCGGTATACAGCGGTTCCGGCACGAACGGAAAATTCCAGGACATCTATTATCTGAAACGCCGCGCGTGCACGACCCTTATTACACGCACCTGCCGCGCTCCCCTTGCCACCTGCTTCTGCAACTGGACAGGAGGCGGCCCCGCAAACCGGGAAGGCGCTGATGTTCTGTCCACAGATGTGGAAGGCGGTCTTTTTCTGGAGGCCCTGACGGAAAAGGGAGAAGCTGTCCTCAAATCCGCCGCGCTCTCTCCGGCAACGGAAGCGCACATCTCCGCAGCCCAGTCCTCGCGCGACAAGGCGGCCAGAAGCATGGGCGATGCGCCGGATCTTGGTCGGACACCCCCCGCCCTGATTTCCCTTTTTGAAAATCTGGACTTCTGGCGGGAACAAAGCGCCGGGTGCCTTTCCTGCGGCGCCTGCACCTATCTGTGCCCCACCTGTTACTGCTTCAATATTACGGATGAAAGCAACGGGATATCGGGCGTCCGCCTGCGCTCCTGGGATGCCTGCATGTTCGCCCTGTTCACCCTGGAGGCCAGCGGCCACAACCCGAGAAACGGTAGGGCCGCGCGTCTGCGCAACCGGGTGGGTCACAAGTTCTCCTATTATCCGGGACTGCACGAGGGACGTTTCTCCTGTTGCGGATGCGGCCGCTGCATCAAAAGCTGTCCTTCATCCATCGACATTCGCCGTATTGTCCAAAACGCCCTTGCCGCAACGGAGGCCTCCCGTGGCTGAGCCAACAAAAAAGTCCAAAAAGGCCGCGCCTAAAAACGCCGTGCCCAAAAGCGCCGCCCCCGCAGAACAGCTCCCTGCATACAGGCCGGGCACGCCCAACGCCTATCTGCCCATGCTGGCAACGGTCGTTGAAGTGGTTACGGAGACGCATAACATCAAGACCTTCCGGCTTGTCCTCAACGATGCCGAGCTTATGGGGAAATTCTCCTTCCGGGCGGGGCAGGTGGGCCAGCTCTCCATGCTCGGCGTGGGTGAGTCCACCTTCGTCATCAACTCGCCGCCCACGCGCAAGGAGTATCTCCAGTTCAGCGTCATGCGCGCCGGGGAAAACACCAGCGCCCTGCACACCCTGCAGGCCGGGGACACCATCGGCGTGCGCGCTCCCCTGGGAAATTCCTTCCCCTATGAGTCCATGCAGGGCAAGGACATCATCTTCGTCGGCGGCGGCATCGGCATGGCCCCCCTGCGCACCCTGCTGCTCTTCATGCTCGACAACCGCAAGGATTACGGCAAGATAAGCCTGCTCTACGGGGCGCGTTCGCCTCAGGATATGGCCTTTTCCGCCGACCTGCCGGAATGGACGGGCCGTAAGGATCTGGATTGCGTACTCACCATCGACCGTGAGGCTGAAGGCTGGCAACACAAGGTGGGGCTCATCCCCAACGTGCTGCTTGAAATGGCCCCCAAACCGGAAAATTGCGTGGCCATTACCTGCGGCCCGCCCATCATGATCAAGTTCACCCTTCAGGCCCTGGAAAAGCTCGGGTTCAAGCCGGAACAGATTTATACCACCCTGGAACGGCGCATGAAGTGCGGCGTCGGCATCTGCGGGCGCTGCAACATCGGGGAAAAATACGTCTGCATCGACGGCCCCGTGTTTTCTCTGGCGGAGTTGAAGGGGATTCCGAACGAATTGTGATGCCACAAGAAAAACGTGCATACACAACGAAGGGGAAGGCATTGCCTTCCCCTTCCCGTCTTTTATAGCATGGAAAACGCCGGCGCGTGCCTACTTCTTGAGGTGTTGCGCCACGGTCTCGCCGAAAGAGCCCAGATCATGGATGACGGTGACGCCCGCGTCGGTGAGCGCGGCCACCTTGTCTTCTCCCCGGCCCTTGGAGCCGCTGATAATGGCCCCGGCATGCCCCATACGCTTGCCCGCAGGAGCTGTGAGCCCCGCGATGAAGCCGAAAACGGGCTTGGGATACTTGGTTTCCTTGATATAGGCGGCAGCGCGTTCCTCGCCGTCACCGCCAATTTCGCCGATAACGCATACCGCGTGGGTTTCCGGGTCATTGCGGAACATTTCCAGCAACTCCACGAAGTAGAGACCGGGGATGGGATCGCCGCCTATGCCCACGCAGGTGCTCTGTCCCAGGCCCTGCGCCGTAAGCTGGTGTACGGCCTCATACGTGAGGGTGCCGGAACGGCTGATGAGACCTATATGGCCTCTTTTGTGTATGTAGCCGGGCATAATGCCTATCTTGCACTGCTCGGGGCTGATGATGCCGGGGCAGTTGGGGCCGATGAGCTGAGCGCCTTTGGTCTTCAGAAAGCTCTTGGCCCGCACCATGTCCAGTACGGGAATATGCTCGGCAATAAGCACTACGAGCTTGATTCCCGCTTCTGCCGCCTCACAGGCCGCATCAGCGGCCAGAGCCGCCGGCACAAAGATAACGCTTACATCCGCGCCGGTGGCGGCCACGCCTTCAGCCACAGAATCAAACACCGGCAAGCCCAGAACCGTCTGGCCGCCCTTGCCGGGCGTGCATCCGCCCACAATCCTGGTGCCGTAGGAAAGCATCTGCTCCGTATGAAATGTGCCTTCTTTGCCGGTAATGCCTTGCACAAGAACCTTGGTATCCGCATTGACAAGTATACTCATTGTTAACCCCTCGTGGCGTCAGCGATTTTACGCGCCGCTTCCGCCATGGATGTAGCGGTCTGGAAGTTCAGGCCGCTTTCAGCAAGAATTTTACGTCCGGCCTCCACATTCGTGCCTTCAAGACGCACCACCAGCGGCAGTTGCAGGTTGACCTTGCGGGCCGCGTTCACAACGCCGCTGGCCACAACGTCACAATGCAGGATACCCCCAAAAATATTTATCAATATGCCGCGCACATGGGGATCGGACAGCATCACCTCAAAACCGGCGGCCACCATCTCTTCATTGGCTCCGCCGCCCGCGTCCAGGAAGTTGGCGGGCTCAGCCCCGGCATTCTTGATGGCGTCCATGGTGGCCATGGCCAGTCCGGCCCCGTTGACCATGGTACCCACATAACCGCCGAGGCGCACATAGTTCACGCCGAGCTGCCGCGCCTTGAATTCCAGCGGATCGCATTCCTCCTGGTCTTCCATGGCCGCCACATCGGGGTGCCGTTTGAGAGCGCTTTCATCAAAATTCATCTTGGCGTCCAGGGCCACTATATCGCCCGCATCCGTCACCGCCAGAGGGTTGATTTCAACCAGCACCGCGTCCTTGGCCACGGCCAGCCTGACCAGATTCATCGCGAGCGCGGCGGCGGCATTCACCTGTTTGGGATTCAGGCCGCACCCCGCAAAGAGAGCGCGCGCCTGGAACGGCCAGATGGAATGACTGCCGTCCAGCCGCACGATATGAATATGATCCGGCGTATTTTGCGCCACCTCCTCAATATCCATGCCGCCATCGGGGGAAGCCATCACCGAAAGGCATTGGGCCGTCCTGTCCAGCACCACGGCAAGATACAGCTCCCGCGCCACATTGGTGCCCTGCTCCACCCATACCTTGTGTACCTTTTTACCTTCGGGGCCTGTCTGGTGCGTTACCAGCTGCATGCCGAGAATGGCCCCGGCGGCCTCCTCCACGGCGTCCAGACTCTTGCAGACCTTGACGCCGCCTCCTTTGCCGCGCCCGCCCGCATGGATCTGGGCCTTGACCACCCACACAGGGCCGGGCAACGTTTCAGCCACAGCGCGGGCCTGCGCCGGAGTTTCCGCGAGGCCTCCCTGGGGCACGGGAATGTTGAACTGCGCCAGCAGCGATTTTGCCTGATACTCATGCACATTCATGATTCTATCCTTATAAGGTCAGTTGATCCGGGACAGGGATGGGTAACCCCCTCTCTCTGCTCCCGACATCAGGCGGCAAAGACACGTCTTCGCCGCCTGATTCGTATTCCGGATACAAATTGCTTCCCGCAATTTGTATCCGCATTTATGCCAGCAGAGGCCTCGCCAGTTCAGCTCCCAGTTCCAGAGCCTGCTTGTTGGCGGCATGGTGAGCGGAGGCAAAACGTGAGTTCAGCACTTTCTCCAGCGATTCCAGCCGCACTGCGCCGGTAATGGTAGCCAGAGCGCCCAGCACGCACACGTTGTAGGCCTGTGTTCTGCCGAATTTTTCCTTTACGGCGCGGAACATGGGTATGCCGTAGTGGATAAAGTCCACCTTGGCGGAAGGCTGCACCAGTTCGCTGTCAAAGAGACACAGCCCACCGGGCAGGATGAGCCCCAGGTACTTGTTGGCCGCCTCATTGGTCAGCGCCACAAGAACATTGGGCTGATTCACCTTGGGGAAATAGATCTCACTGTCGGAAAGGATCACGTCCGAGCGGGTGGCGCCGCCGCGCGCTTCAGGGCCATAGGACTGGGACTGTACGGCCACACGGTCTTCGTAGATGGCTGCCGCCTCGGCAAGAATGATGGCCATGGTGATCACGCCCTGCCCACCGGAGCCGGACAATAAAAAGCGATATTTTTCCATGGCATTACTCCTTATGGGCCTTTTCAACTATTTTTGCGTATTCGGCGCAGTATTCCGGGGCATCCACCTGCCGGAAAACGCCGCGCGGAATGAGATCGCTGTTTTCTTCCAGTTTTTTCGAGCCCAGGGGCGCGGTGTTGTCACGATACCACTCGAGCATCTGCACCGGGCCGCCGAACTTGTTCTTGCGTCCGAAATAGGTGGGGCACTGCGTGAGAACCTCCACCACGGAAAAGCCCTTGTGTTCAAAGGCTTTTTTAAGCAGGGAGCCTATTTCCTTCACATGAAAGGCCGTGGTGCGGGCTACAAAGGTCGCTCCCGCGCCCATGGCCAGCTGTGTGGCGTCGAATTCCCTGTCGATGCTGCGGTAGGGAGCGGTGGTGGCCAGTATGCCGCTGCCGGAAAGCGGCGAATACTGCCCGCCGGTCATACCGTAGATGCGGTTGTTCATGATAATGGCCACCATGTCGATATTGCGGCGGCAGGCATGGATAAAGTGGTTGCCGCCTATGGCCATGGCATCGCCGTCGCCCATGGGCACCACAACATTAAGCTCGGGCTTGATCATTTTGATGCCCGTAGCGCAGGCCAGAGCGCGCCCGTGCATGGAGTGCATACTGTGAAAATCCACATAGCCGGAAATACGGGCGGAGCAACCTATGCCCGACACCATGCACATGTTGGATTTATCTATGCCGAGGGACTCCACGGTACGCAGAAGGGCATTCAGAATGGTGCCGTGCCCGCAACCGGGACACCAGAGATGCGGGAAAAAACGTTCACGGATGTAATTGTTCACAGACATCAGAAACCCCTCCCTTCAACGACGCGCATGATTTTTCCTATATCAGCGGGCGTCACCATCTGTCCGTCCATGCTATTCACAAGGAATACGCGGTCAGGACGCTGCACCACCTGCTTCACCTGCGCCAGCACCTGTCCCATATTCATCTCTACCATAAAGATATTCTTGGCCTTGGCGGTCTTCTCGCGCACCAGCTGCGCCGGGAAGGGCCACAGGGTCTGGAGTTCCAGAAGACCGATACGGTCGCCCTTGGCGCGGCGGGTTTCCACCAGATGACGCGCGCTGCGCGCGGAAGAGCCGTAGGAAATGAGCAGATGCTCGGCATCTTCCACATAATATTCCTTCCAGAGAGCCAGCTTTTCGGCGCGGTTTTCGAGCTTGTCCACCAGATGGTGAATGAGCTTGTCCACCTGCTCCGGATTTTCGGTGGGGAATCCCCATATGTCGTGATACAGCCCGGTAACGTTGTAACGGTGCGCGCCGCCGAAGTCGGACATGGGCAGCCGTCCGTCCTCTCGCGGCAGGTAGGGGTGATAATTGACCCCCGGCTTGACCTCGGTGCGCAGTCTCTGCACCACAGGGATTTCCCCCTCCGGCGGAATGACCAGCTTTTCACGCATATGCCCCACAACCTCGTCAAAAAGCAGGATAACGGGCGTGCGGTAGGTTTCAGCAATGTTGAAGGCCTCGATCGTCACGTTGAAAACGTCCTGTACTGAAGAAGCGGTGAGAACCACGATGGAGTGATCGCCATGCGTGCCCCAGCGGGCCTGATTCACGTCGCCCTGCGCCACTTTGGTGGCCAGACCGGTGGAAGGGCCGGCGCGCTGCACGTTGACGACCACGCAGGGGATCTCCGTCATTACGGCGTAGCCGATGGCTTCCTGTTTGAGGGAGAAGCCGGGACCGCTGGTGGCGGTCATGGCCTTGGCCCCGGCCAGCGAGGCCCCGCATACCGCGCACATGGAAGCGATTTCATCCTCCATCTGGATAAAGCGCCCTCCCGCGCGGGGAAGCTGCTCCGCCAGGTGTTCGGCTATTTCTGTGGACGGGGTGATGGGGTAGCCCGCGAAAAAACGCAGGCCAGCATACAATGCGCCGCGAACGCAAGCCTCATTGCCCTGGACGAAACAAATATCGGGCGTAGTCTTATGACTCATTGGCCACCTCTCGTGTCGCTTGAGGTTTCTTCTGGCTTTTATCCACGGTCACGGCAAGATCGGGGCAGTAGAGTTCGCACATGCCGCACAGAATACACAACTCCGGATTATGTACAGCCTTTTCATTCTCCAGCCTCAACGCTTTTTTTGGGCAGAACGCCACGCAGATGCCACAGCCTTTACACCACTGTGCTCTGATTGAAACAGGATCCATATCTTATCTCCGTGTTAGGCTTTTTTTACCTGCATAGGGGCAAGTTCATTGCATAAAATGGTTTTTACGCGCGTGTATTCAGAACTTTCCGGCACATTGCAAGCGAAGACAGAATGCGCCTGTAGACCGTAATCGTCAAGGTCGTCAAGGGGTGATCTCGGGGTAAAGGCACCTTATTTTCCTAGAGCCGCAACAATCTATGCGTTTAAACGATAGATTTACCATCGTCTCCACGGATGCCCTGGAAAAGCGCTCATTGAATATAGATGGGGTTGTTTTCGGNNCGTACAGGAGAGTACGGGCAAAAGCGTATTGAAAAGGTGAAGATGTTCGCGGCCGCAGAAATCATATCCGACGGCGCTGTCATCCGATGACGACGAGATCGTCGCGATGTACGGCTACCGGGCCGTGTTCATAGCCCAACAGATCCAGGATGGTGTTGGAATGCCTGCCGGCAATGCGGCACAGGGCATCGCTGTTATAGCGGGCTACCCCGTGCGCCAGATCGCGTCCCTCGGGGGTGAGGATGCGCACTACCGCGCCCCGGGCAAATGAACCCTGTACCTGCGTGATGCCTTTGGGCAGGAGTGAGCCGCCTTTGCGGGCAAGGGCCGTGACAGCGCCCGCATCGATATGCAGTTCTCCTGCGGGGGGAGCGCCAAAAATCCAGCGTTTGCGCGATTCCAGGGGGGAGTCCGTGGGCAGGAACACTGTACCGACCGGTTTGTTTTCCGCGATATCCCCGATGTTTTCCGGCCTGGCCCCGGAGGCCACGACAACCTGAATGCCCGCTCGCGTGGCGATTTCCGCAGCCTGAATCTTGGTGCTCATGCCGCCGGTTCCCAGACCCGATACGCTGCCGCCGGCAAGGGCGCGGATGTCGTCGGTAATCTTCGGGACTCTGGAAATCAGCCGGGCTTCAGGGGTATCTCTGGGATCAGCGGTGAACAATCCCTCCTGATCCGTGAGCAGCACCAGGGTATCGGCCTCGGCGAGAACCGCCGCCAGCGCGGAAAGATTATCATTGTCCCCCACCTTGATCTCGGTGGTGGCCACAGCGTCGTTTTCGTTTATGACCGGAATGATCCGGTAGTCCAGAAGAGCGCCGAGCGCATCCCGGGCGTTGAGAAAACGCTCGCGATCCTCCATGTCCGCCCGTGTCAGCAGCATCTGGCCTATGCGCAGACCGTAGATGGCGAAAAGCTGTTCCCACAACTGGATAAGGCGGCATTGCCCCACTGCGGCGAGCAACTGCTTGGAGGCCACGACCGGCGGCAGTTCGGGATGTCCAAGGTGCTCGCGTCCGGCGGCAATGGCCCCGGA
>DBDO01000123.1 GCA_002293605.1 Desulfovibrionaceae bacterium UBA930 | reverse complement strand
CAAGTTCCTGCCCCTGCGCGCCTTCCCGCTTTTCCCGCCCAGGCGCGCCGTGGCGACGCCGTTCGCCCACAAAGCGGCTTTCCTTTTCCCAGGGCCGCACGAAAAAGCCCTGGGCCAGACTGTCGGGACGGGAGGGGGCCTGGCTTTGCGCAAAACCTGCGCCCTGTTCTTCCGCCCTGACAACTGCCGGGGCCATAGGGCTTTGCTGCGGCTTTTCCGCGGCTTTTCCGGGCTTTGTCAGCAGGGCCACGAAAAAGCCCTGTCCGTCTTCTCCCGTGTCCACACGCAAGACCCCGGTAAATTCCGAGCGGCTGGGCGGGGCAAAGGCAAAGCCCCTTGGAGGCTCTATCGCGGAGAAGACAAGCCCCAACTCCTCGCAGGCAAAGCGGACCTGCTCTTCATTTTCCTCCGTATTGGTGGTGCAGGTGGAATAAACCAGCCGCCCCCCCGGCGCGAGAAGTGTTGCCGCCGAGGCCAGAAGCTTGCGCTGCAGCGCTGTCAGCGCCATCACTTTATCCCCCTGCCAGAGCTGCATGACCTGCGGATTTTTCTCAACCGTGCCCCAGCCGCTGCAGGGAGGGTCCAACTGGATATAGTCCCAGGATTCGGGCAGCAGGGGCAAGCTTTCACCAGGGTGCGTGGCCGTGCAGCAGCACAGCAGGTTCATTTGCTGTAGATTGCGGCGCAGGGTGGCAAGGCGGGGCCTGGTGGGCTCGTTGCCGAGCACAAAGCCCGAAGGCCCCACAAGCTGCCCCAAAAGGCCGGTTTTGCTGCCGGGGCTTGCGCACATGTCCAGAACGGCAGCACCCGGCAAGGGGGCAAGCGCCAGCGGCGGCAGCATGGAGGAGCGATCCTGGATGTAGATATAGCCGAAAAGGGCGGCCAGGCTCGCGCCGAGCGGAAAGGGCTCGTGCCTCAGTCTGCGGGCCAGGGGAAAAAAGGGTTCGGGCTCGAAGGCAAAGCCCTGCTCATGCAGCAGCGCTTCCACGAGAAGGGCCTGCTCCGGCTCGCAGACGAGACGGAAAGAGCGGTGGGGGAAAGAAGTTTTGATCATGCCGGGTCCTGCGGTATCAAGGGCGGTATTAAGGATGCGCTGATTAATGGGCTTTTGGGAAACGCGTAGTTATTTTGTTTGGCAAGGCGCGAGGGAATTTCCCGATGGGAGCTGGACTCTTTGGTCCTGCCCCCGGANNGAAAACCCAAGCAAGGCCGCCAAACGGAAATTATTCAGCGTTTCCTTAAGGCGGGCTTGGGGGCGGGGTCAAGGCAATTCTTGCTTAGGCGACTGTTAAAGGATATAGTGTCCCCCGCTTGGCTGCAAGTGGAAGCTTCTTTGGATTACTGTAAATTTGCTCTGAAAGCCGCATGGCCTGCCGCCCTGTGTTATGCGTGCAAAACAAGTCTCCATCAAAGTGAGGACGTAATGAAGCGAGTGTTTCGCGCAAGCGCCGGCCTTGTCGGTCTTATGCTGTTGCTGGCGGGACAGGCCTTCGCGGCCCAGAAAGCCAGTTACATCGTGCTGCCCTTTTCTGTGCAGGGGCCGCAAGGTTTTGCCTACCTGGAAAAATCCATTCCGCAAATGGTCACCTCCCGCATTTACTGGAAGGATCGTGTGGAAGCGGCCCGCGAGCTGCCGCCCGGCGTAAAACCCGTGAGCACCGAGGCCGAAGCGGAAAAGCTGCGCGTTCAGTACAAGGCGGACTATGTTATCTGGGGCAGCGTCACCATAGTCAATGACGATTGCAGCCTTGATGTCAGGGTGCGCGACAAGGCGGGCAAGGTCTGGCCCCAGGCCCGCGAAGCCAAGGCCCCCCAACTTATCAGCGCCATAGGGGCTGTGAGCGATGCCATCAACCGCGAGGTATTCGGCCGGGCCAGTTCCCCGGCGGGCCGTTCTTCGGGCTCCGGCGCGGCAGCGGGGCGAATCAATCAGATGAACCCGGATATTACGGTCAACCAGACCAGCGCCAAAGAAGTCTATTTGAACCCGCAATTTCGCTATTCCGGTGCCAGCCAGGAGGATGACTCCCGCTTGCGTTCGCAGGCCCTGACCTTTCCGGCCATCGGCATGGAAGTGGTGGATGCGGACGGCGATGGCAAGAACGAAGTTTTTTTGCTGGACGACTATACTGTGCGGGCTTTTCGTTTTGACGCGAACAACCGCCTGCAACCGCTTGGAGAACGACAGTTCTCTCTGAACAGCCGCTGCCTGAACATCCGGGCCATGTCCCGCCCCTCGGGCCGGGCCTGGCTCGTCATCACCATTATCGATCAGACCGGCACGCTCCAGTCCAGCATCCTGACCTTTGACGGCAGCGCCTTCAAAGAAGAGATGAAGAATCTCAAGTACTACCTGAACGTGGTCAAAATGGCCCCGGACTTCATGCCCAGGCTTATCGGGCAGGAGGCCTCCCCGCCCCGCCTGTTCAGGCCCAACAGCCTGTGCGAGATGATCCCGCAAGGCGGCAAGCTCGTACCCGGCGGGCGGCTGAATCTGCCGCCGGACGCCAACGTGTTCAACTTCACCTGGATGCCTGCCTCCCGCGGCGAACGTGACGGGCAAAAACTCATCGTCCTCAGCGGCAATGAAAGACTGCGCGTTTACAACAGCAAACTTTCCCGCTTGGCCGAAACTTCGGAAAGCTATTCCGGTTCCGCCACAGGCATGGAAATCGATCCCTCCATACCGGGCATGGGCAGGGACGATGTAACCCTGGCCAGCGTGTTCTATATTCCCATGCGAATGGTGCCCTATGACCTGGAGGGTGACAACAACTGGGAATTGATTGTGAATAAACCCATTTCCACGGCCTCGCAAATTTTCGACCGCTACCGCTTCTTCCCGCAGTCGGAAATTCACAGCCTGTTCTGGGATGGGCTCGGTCTGAACCTGCAATGGAAGACCCGGNNAATTCACAGCCTGTTCTGGGATGGACTCGGCATGAATCTGCAGTGGAAGACCAGGCGGATCAAGGGCTCCATGGTGGACTACACGGTTGCGGACGCCAATAACGATGGCATTCCGGATCTGGTGGCCTGCCTTAACACCCACCCCGGTGCTGTTGGCGTCAAGTCGCGCCGGGCCATGGTTGTGCTCTATCCCCTGGATCTCTCGCTCACTGCTCCGGGAACATCGCCGGACAAGAGCGATTACTACGACAATTAAGCGCAACCCAAGGCCCCCGGCTGCCCGCAAAGCGAGCAACCAGGGGCCTTGCCCTTTGCGCCCACTATCCACCTATGTCCCACCCTGACAGCCCGGCCCGGCACAGTTTGGAAAATCTCAGCGTAAGCCCGGAAGAGCAGGGCATGAAGCTGCTGCGCTTTCTGGAGCGCAGGCTCCGCGATCATGCGCCGAAATCCATGCTGCATAAATGGATCCGCACCGGCCAGGTGCGGGTGAACAAAAAAAGGGCAGAACCCTATGCCGTGCTGACGCAAGGGGATGTCATCCGCATTCCCCCCTTTGCGGTCATGCGCCTTTGCCCTTTGCCCGCCAGCGCTCCTGACTCCGAATGCCCCTGCACGGCCCCGCCTGATCTCGGNNCCTGATCTGCGCCTCATAGGCCGAAGCGGAAACTATCTCGCCCTGGCAAAAGCAGCCGGCCTGGCTACGCAGGCGGGAAGCGGCACTACGGACAGCGTGGCCGGACGCCTGCGCGCGGCCTTCGGGCAGAGCCCCTTTATTCCGGCACCGGCGCACCGGCTGGACAAACACACTTCGGGGATTGTGCTGGCAGGCTTGAGCTATACGGCCCAAAGCCATTTGCACGAACTCTTCCAAAGGGGCGGCATCTGCAAGCTCTATCTCGCCTGGGTCGCCGGAGCCTGGCCCTATGCCGAGAGCCTTGTGCTGCGGGATCTGCTGGAAAAAAACAGGGATGCCTNNCGGGCGTGAATATATGACGGCCCGGCCCGGCGGCGAGCTGCTGCCCCTGCCCCGAATACACCAGGAAGCCTTACGTACAGAAGCCTTCCGCACGGAAAAGCTGCCGCACGATTCCGCAGGACTGGCCCTGAGCGCGGCCCTGCCTCTCGCCTTTCTGGATACTTCCGCCCTGTCCGGCCCCCTGGCCAAAAAGAAAAAGGCCACACTTCTGTTGCTGCGCCTGCTGACCGGCCGCAAGCACCAGATTCGCGTGCAGCTTTCCTCGCGCGGCTTTGCGCTTATCGGCGATGCACGCTACGGCGGGCCGCCTTTTCCGCTCATGCTCCTGCACGCCCTCTCCCTTAGCCTGCCGCCGGAGCGCGAAGGAGAACCCGGCCCGGCTTGGTTTCT
>DBDO01000108.1 GCA_002293605.1 Desulfovibrionaceae bacterium UBA930 | reverse complement strand
GGCCCCAGCAGCGGCCCCGGCAGCGGAAAGAGCGCGGACCTCGGCCCGCTCCACGTTGGCCGCGTAATCACAGGCCGTGCAGGAGGCGATATCGTCTTCGCCGGTAGCGGCCAGCACCATAAATTCGTGCGAAAAACTGCCGCCAATGGAGCCGGAGTCGGCCTCCACAGCCCGAAAACGCAGGGCAAGGCGTTCGAACACGCGCTTATAGGCCTCAAACATTGTTTTGTAGCTTTGATCCGCGCCTACGTCATCGCGATCAAAGGAGTAGGCGTCCTTCATGACAAATTCGCGTCCACGCATCAGGCCGAAACGGGGGCGGATCTCGTCCCGGAACTTGGACTGTATCTGGTACATGGTAAAGGGCAACTGACGGTAAGAGCGCACCTCGCCCCGAATCAGGTCGGTGATGACTTCCTCGTGCGTGGGGCCGAGGCAGCAGTCCCTGTCATGGCGATCCTTGAAGCGCAAAAGCTCCTTGCCGTAATGTTCCCAGCGACCGGACTCTATCCACAGATCAGCGGGCTGCACCGCCGGGAGCAGCACTTCCTGAGCGCCTGCCCCGTCCATTTCCTCGCGCACGATCCGCTCCACCTTGCGCAGGGCGCGCAGGCCGAGGGGCAGATAGTTGTACACCCCGGAGGTCAGTTTGCGGATCATGCCCGCCCGGATCAGCAGTTGATGGCTGATCACCTCGGCATCGGCCGGGGCTTCTTTGAGTGTGGGGATATAATAGCGGCTCCAGCGCATGACGGCCTCGCGAAAAAGTTGAAGTGGATGAAAAAATCGAAAGGGAGTCTACCTGCTTTGAGCGCGCTTATCAACGGGCAGCAAGAGGGGGGCAGCACCGGGGCAGGAGCGGCACGCACAGGGGCCTGCTCATTCCATGACAGGGCATGGGCGAAAAATAAACTCGTGCATTTCACTTGAAAAGCACGAATTTTTACCGTATATAGCCTGCAAAGGCAGCTTGCCCACATGGCGGAAACAATCAACGTAACGGTACGCCTTGACCGTGAAATCAAGGAAAACGCCGAAAGACTGTTCGGAGAATTTGGCATGAACCTGTCCACAGCCTTTAATGTCTTTATTCGCCAAAGCTTGCGGCAGGGAAAAATTCCCTTTGAAATTTATGATCCTTTCTACAGCGAAAAAAACCAGGCCAGACTCGCCCGCTCCATTGCCAAAGCCGAAGCCGGGCGGGTGACTGTTCACGAACTGCTTGAGGATTAAGGACGCGTTGATTAATGGGCTTTTAGGAAACGCGTAGTTATTTTGTTTGGCAAGGCGCGAGGGATTTTCACGATGGGGGCTGGACTCTTTGGTCCTGCCCCCGGAGGGAAAAACCAAGCAACGCCGCCAAACGGAAATTATTCAGCGTTTCCTTAAAGCATGCAAAAAGCCTGGACGGATGAAGCATGGGAGGAATATCTGCGCTGGCAGCGTCTGGACAAAAAAAATCTTGAAGCGAATCAACGCCATCCTGAAAGATATCGATCGCTCACCCTTTTCCGGCATCGGGAAGCCGGAACCCTTGCGCTATACGCAACAGGGATACTGGAGCAGGCGCATTGATGCGGTAAATCGCATCGTTTACAAAGTTGAGAACGGCCAGTTGCTTATTGTACAGTGCGGAACGCACTATGGAGACGAATAGCGCCTCCCGGCTTTGGCAAGCTATCGTCAAGCCTGCGCTCCAAACCTTGCAGGGCAAGGAGACAATCAGCTTTGTCGCCGCTCCCGCAGCAGGGCCTCAACCTCCTCCATCAACGCGTGGAGCAGTTCCTCGCGCCCGCCGCTGACGCTGCGCACAACCTCGCCCTTGCGAAACAAAAGGCCCTTGCCCTTGCCCCCGGCAATGCCAAGGTCAGCCTCGCGCGCTTCTCCGGGGCCGTTGACCACACAGCCCATCACCGCCACGCTGAAATGCTCCGCAACATCCCGCAGTCTTTCTTCCACGGCTTCGGCCAGCCCGATCAGGTCGATTTCAGTGCGCCCGCAGGTGGGGCAGGAAATGATCTCCGGGCCGCGCTGCCTGAGCCCGAGGGCGGCAAGAATGCCCCAGGCCACCTCGACTTCCCGCAGCGGATCGTGGGTGAGCGAAACGCGCAGGGTATCTCCGATCCCTTCGGCCAGCAGTATGCCCAGGCCCACGGCGGATTTGACCGCCCCGCGCAGCAGCGTGCCCGCCTCGGTAACGCCTATGTGCAAAGGATAGTCACAGGACTGCGCCATCAAACGGTAGGCGGCCACTGTGGCCGGAACGCTGGAGGATTTCAGGGAAATCTTGATTGCGCCAAAGCCTCGCTCCTCAAGCATGCGCACATGGGAAAGCGCGCTCTCCACCATGGCCTCGGGGGTTGGACCGCCGTACTTTTCCAGCAGGCCCTTTTCCAGGGAACCGCCGTTCACCCCGATGCGGATGCTTGCGCCCTGGGCCCTGGCCGCGTCCACCACCCGGTCCACTTTGTCCCGGCCGCCAATGTTGCCAGGATTAATGCGCAGGGCAGCGGCCCCGGCCTCCAAAGAGGCCACGGCAAGCGCGCTGCTGAAATGAATATCCGCAATCACCGGCAGGGGCGAGCCCGCGCAAATTTCCGGCAGGGCCGCCGCAGCCTTCTCATCAGGCACGGCCACGCGC
>DBDO01000227.1 GCA_002293605.1 Desulfovibrionaceae bacterium UBA930 | reverse complement strand
CCCGGCCTGCCGTTCTCCGCTTCATACAGGCGCTTGAGGCGAAAATCATAGAGTGAAAGCAGGCGGGAAGAGGCACGGGCGATAACATCGCCCCCCTTGCCCCCGTCGCCGCCGTCAGGGCCGCCCCTGGGGATATATTTTTCCCGGCGGAAGGAAACGCAGCCCGCCCCGCCCTTGCCCGAGCGGATTGTTATAATCGCTTCATCAACAAAACGCATGACAACCCCGAAATACTGGTTATGTGGTTCTTATTGTTTTATATACGCTTGAAAGGCGCGGAACAAGAAAAAAAGGCGAAAACGGCCTTGACCGTTTTCGCCCGCAAACTCGCGCCGTCAAAACGGCTAGTCTGTACGTCCGGGGAGCACATGCACCCGGGTAAGCACGCGGTTCTTGCGCACGTACTTCTCAAACTTCACAACGCCGTCCTGGGTTGCAAAAATGGTGAAGTCGCGCCCGAGGCCCACGCCCTGTCCGGGATGCACCTTGGTGCCGAGTTGACGCACTATGATATTACCGGCCAGAACGCTCTGCCCGCCGAAGCGTTTAACGCCCCGGCGCTGTCCTGCGCTGTCGCGGCCGTTGCGGGAACTGCCGCCCGCCTTTTTATGTGCCATGTCGCAGCTCCTGTAGAATTACGCGGAAATGGACGTAATTTTGATAGTGGTGTAATTTTGCCGGTGCCCCTGAAGCTTGCGCGAGTCATTGCGCCGCCATTTCTTGAACACCAAAATTTTGTCGCCCCTGCCGTGCTCAACAACCTCGGCTCTGACCTGGGCATTTTCCACATAGGGAGTTCCCACAGAGAGCGTTGAACCGCCGAGCATAAGCACCTTGTCCAGCACCAGCTCGGAACCGACTTCGGCAGCGAACGCGGCCACGCGCAGCTTGCCGCCCTCTTCCACGCGGAACTGCTTTCCGCCTCTTTCAACAATCGCGTACATTTTCAATCCTCCGGAAAACAAAGAAAGACGCATTTAGCGCGTGCGTCTTACAAAGTCAAGAAAAAAAACAAAGCCTCCCCTTTCGCTCCCTTGCGAAAAGGACGGCGGCGCAGGTAGGGCTTGCGCGCGAAAGCCTGAGTTGGCACCGTCACAGGACGGCACCGGCTCAATGGTGCATGTGTTCGCCTTTGCCGATGCGGAGCATGGCCATACTGAGCATCCAGACAAAGTACACGCCGATCAGGCCAACGCCGACCCAGGCGTCTGCCGAGTGGGAAAGCTTGGAAAGAAAAATGTGAGACATCAGCTCTTCCTCCATGCAATCAGGAACAATTTTCTGGGACTGTGCTGAAGCGGAGCGAAAAAGTCAAGCAGTTATTTCAGTGTCCAGCTATATTAAAGATTAAGGCTGTGCGCAGCCTTCAGGCAAGAAAAGTCCGCCGCCCGGCCTTGACCTTCCGCCCCCTGCGTGATAGACCCTTTGCATCTTGTGAATTCGTGCACGAGCGTAAAATCGCTCACATGAGGCGCAAGCCGCGCTCCTTATTCGCGGCGCGGAAAATTCCGGCGGAAGGCGTCCGCCCTTGGCATTCCGGTGGATTATGCTGCTTGGGAAACTGTTCAAGTCCTTCAAGATTACAGACAAAAGCTACCTGAGCGCCCTCTCCCATGCGGGAACCATCGGTCTGCACATGGTCAGCGGCATTGTTGTGGGCACCTTGATCGGCTATTCTCTTGATAAATGGCTTGATCTCTACCCCTGGCTGACCGGAATTTTTATGTTTTTGGGCATTGTGGCCGGATTTAAAAACGTGTATGTGGACAGCAAGCGTTTGCTGGCCGCGCAAAAGGAAGAGGACGAAAAGCGCTTTTCCTTGCAGGCCGAAGATTCCAGTGACAAAAATACGCGTGTATAAATAGAGTTCGTCAGGCAGGCAATGATCGCTCAACTCACCGGATTTCGACAAGCCATTGAGCGCCGTTTGTACGGCATGGGTTTTGCCCTGCCTGTTGCGCGGCATATTCTCTGTTCACAGCTTGTCATAACAGGCTTGGCGCTTGTAACGGGGCTTGTGCTCTGCTGGTATAGCACCTGGCCCATTGCCTTCGGGGCCGGTGCCGCGCTCACAACCTTCAGCCTGTGGCACATCAGCCGCTCGGCCCAGGCCTTTGTTCGTCTGCCTTTTTCGCCCTTGCTCGGTCTGCGCTTGTTCATCGGATTCACAGCCAGACTGACAATAATAGGAATAGCGCTTTTTGCCCTTATTGTTTGGCTCAAGGTGCCTGTGGCACCCGTGTTGCTCGGGCTGACCTCCACGGTAGCAAGCATCCTGCTGTGGGGAATTTCGAGGATTTCCCGGAAAACCGCCAAGGAGGCGTAACGTATGGAACATCCGGTACTCTTGTCCACCCTGCTGGGAATAGGCGAACCGTACAAACATGTGTTTTACACATGGTGTGCGATGATCATTCTTTTTGTCGTTGGCTTTCTCCTTCGCGGAAAGATGAAGACTATTCCCACAGGCCTACAGAATTTTATGGAAGTGATCATCGGCGGGCTGGAAGAGTTCACCGTTGCCACCGTAGGCGAAAAGGGTCGGACCGTTTTCCCCCTTCTGTGCGGCATCTTCCTTTTTATCATGGTGCAGAATCTCCTTGGCCTCCTTCCCTTCTGCGATGCTCCCACCGCGAACATCAACACCAACGCCGCCATGGCCCTGTTCGTGTTCCTGTATTACAACTATGTGGGTCTGCGCAGTTGGGGGCCGGGCTACATCAAGCACTTCATGGGCCCCATGAAGCCCCTGGTGCCGCTCATGCTGCCCATTGAGCTTATCAGCCATATGGCCCGTCCGCTTTCCTTGACCCTGCGTCTTTTCGGCAACATCCGCGGTGAAGAAATCGTGCTCCTGCTCTTCTTCACCATGGCTCCGATTGCCGCGACTTTTCCGACCTATTTCCTGTTCTTCCTGGCAAAAGCCTTGCAGGCCTTTATTTTCTACATGCTGACCATGATTTATCTGCAAGGGGCCATGGAACACGCCCATTAATATGTACGCACACAGCCCGCAGGGCCGCCCCATGAGGAAAGGCCCTGCGGCGTTAACATCAGGGGAATGGCCGCACTGGCCACAACATATAACTCAAGGAGTTTGTCTCATGCGTAAACTGCTTACCATCAGCCTCAGCCTTCTTGCCCTTGTCGCCATGGCCGGCGTTGCCTCCGCTGCTGACGGCGCACGCTACATGGACGGCGGCGCTATCGGTTCCGCCTACCTTGCTGCTGCTATCGGCATGGCCATTGCCGCTGCCGGTTGCGGTATCGGCCAGGGCATGGGCCTCAAGGCCGCCTGCGAAGGCACCGCGCGCAACCCCGAAGCCGGCGGCAAGCTGATGGTGACCCTGATTCTGGGCCTCGCCTTCATCGAATCCCTGGCGATTTACGCTCTGGTTGTGAACATGATCCTGCTCTTCATCAACCCGCTTTCCGGCGCGCTTGCCGGCTAAATCCGCCGCAAAAGGAGGCCGCGCAAGCGGCCTCCTCCTCACGCCTACACTTGACGCTTCTTTTATCAGGATTAAATAACCCCCATGTCAACCACCAAAAGTGATCATATCCCCCGCGCTACTATTGAGCGCCTTTCCGTCTATTTGCAAGTGCTGGAAAATATGCAGCGCGAGGGAATAGACGTTATTTCTTCCGGCCCGCTTGCCGAGGCCTGCGATGTCAATGCATCGCAAATCAGAAAAGATCTGACCTATTTCGGCGAATTCGGTGTTCGCGGCGTGGGCTACCACGTTCCCGCCCTCATTCAGTCCATTGCGAAATCGCTTGGCGTGGACCATGAATGGAACTGCGTTCTCATCGGCGTTGGCAACCTCGGCAAGGCCTTGCTGGGGCACCGGGAATTTGCCAAGCGCGGCTTTCACATCGTGGGAGCCTTTGACTGCGACCCCTTTAAAATCGGTGAAGAGTTTTCCGGGCTTGAGGTGGTCTGTACCCGCCGCCTGAAGGAGCGGGTGGCGGATCTTGATGTGCGCATCGGCATTATCACCACCCCGCCCGAGCGGGCCCAGCGCGCCGCAAACCACCTTGTGGAAGCGGGTATCAGGGGAATATTGAACTACGCCCCAGCGCGAATCACCGTACCTGAAAAGGTTCATGTCGAATATGTGGACTTTTTCCACCACCTCTATTCGCTGACCTTCAATATTTCCACGCGATCAAGCTGATCGCCGGGCCCTCGCCGTCATGCTCGGGCCTGAACGAAAAAGCCACGTCCTTTCTGTCTTCCGCGTCATTCGCCGTATGCTGGCGGGCACAGGGAACGTAGCGCGCTCTTTTCTGTTGGCCGCATGCTTTCTCACCCGTCTGCCCTCTCCCCCCCGGATGCACGCCGCCCCATGTGCGAACGCCGATGCCCTCTCCGCTGCCGCCCTCTATTACCCGCTCGTTGGCGCACTGCTCGGCGCTTTGCTCTGCCTTCCCCTCTGGCTCGGTTTTTTCGCGCAGCAGCCCTGGGTGCAGGCCTGGCTGTATATTTTGCTTTCTGCCTGGCTCACCCGCGCCCTGCACCTTGACGGCTTGGCAGACCTAAGCGATGCCCTGGGCAGCGGCAAAAGCGGACCCGCCTTTCGCGCGGTGCTTAAAGACAGCCGCATTGGCGCGTTCGGCGTCATCAGCCTGGTGCTGGCCCTGAGCGGACAACTTGTGCTCTGCGCGAGCCTGCTGCAAGCGGAGCGCATTCCGCCCCTCTTTTTCGCCCCTCTCTACGGACGCTGCCTACCCATACTCTTTGCCTGCCTCAACACCCCCTATGCCGACACCGGCCTTGGCGCGCTGCTCGCAAAAACAGCCAAAGCCCCGGCTCTTGCGCTTGCAGTCCTTTGCGCCCTCTGCTTCGGCGCGCTTTGCCTCCCCTGGCCTTCGCTCCTGCTCTGCCTCGCCCTGAGCGCCCTGCTCCTTGCCTTTCTCACCCTCCTTGCCCGGCGAGAGGGCGGTTATAACGGCGACTTTCTCGGCTTTTGCATCGTAGCCGGAGAAAACCTTGCACTGCTCGCCGCTGTCGCGGGGTAGTTTACTCGTTTGCCCAGCGCAAGAGCCCCAGAGAGTGGGAACTGGGTAGCAGGGGGTGCACCGGGACGGCGCGCACGGTAAAGCCGAAACGTCCCGCCTCCACAGCGCCGAGCGTACCTTTATAGAGCTGCCAGCCGTCCTGCGGGGCTCCTTCCGCCTGCATGGGCAAAAGAGTCCGAGTGACAAAGCTGTTGTCCTGGCCGAGCTGACCCATATAGATTTCCAGCCGCACATGCTCGGCCGGAATGTCACCGAGAAAGACCCTGGCCGCCACCACAGGGGACTGCCCCACATAGAGGGTATCTTCCTTGACCGTTTCCACGTCCCGTACTTTCAACTCGCCCCACTTGGTCATGATGTTCATGCGCCAGGCAGAAAGTTCCCTGGCCGGGGAAAAATTGTCATGGGACAGCTTCTGATGGTTGATGCAGGCCGGGGCATAGGAACTTTCCACATATTCCTGTACCATGCGGTTGGAGTGGAAGCGGGGTCCGAATTCCACCAGGGCCTCTTTCATTCGTTTCACCCAGGCCGTGGGCAGCCCGCCCCGGCCACGCTCATAAAAATCGGGAATGATCTCCGACTCCAGCACCTTATACAGGGTCTGCAACTCAACCTTGTCCTGATAGTCCGGATCATCGTAGTTTTCGCCCTTGCCAATGGCCCAGCCCAGGCTGTTGTCCGACTTCCAGGCCTCGTCCCACCAGCCGTCCAGGGTGCTGAATTGCAAAACGCCGTTGAACACGGCCTTCATGCCGCTTGTGCCGCAGGCTTCCAGCGGGCGTCTGGGATTATTAAGCCATACATCGCAGCCCGAGATCATGTGCGCCGCCACCTCCATATCGTAATCCTCAAGAAAGACCATGCTCATGCGAAACTCCGGCTCGCGCGCGAGGCTGATGATCTCCTTCATGAGCTGCTTGCCGCCGTTGTCCTGCGGGTGGGCCTTGCCTGCAAAAATGAACTGCACGGGCCGCTCCGTATCGCCGATGACCCGCCGCAGGCTTTCCATATCCTGCATGATCAGCCGGGCGCGCTTGTAGGTGGCGAAGCGCCGGGCAAAGCCTATGGTCAGGGCTGCGGGATCAAGAATATTTTCAGCGTCTTGTAATTCCTTGCTGCGCGCGCCCTGCGCCGCCATCTGGGCGCGCAGGCGCAGGCGCACAAAATCCACCAGCCGGGCCCGCAAACGCTCATGCGTACGCCAAAGCTCCATATCGGGAATACCGGAGGCCATGCCCCAGATGCGCGCGCTGTCGCTCTCTTCCCGCCAGGTAGCGCCAAGGTAGCGGTCATAGAGCCCGCCCATTTCAGGGGCCACCCAGGTAGGCGCGTGTACGCCGTTGGTAATGGACCCGATAGGCACGTCATCCACGGGGAACTGCCCCCATATATTGCGCCACATATGCCGGGAGACCTTGCCGTGCAACATGGAGACGCCGTTGTTGAAGCGGGAGAGCTTCAGGGCCAGCACAGTCATGCAGAAATCTTCCTTGTCGTCGCGCGGGTCTTCCCGCCCGAGGCCGAGAAAGACCTTGAAGGCCAGGCCCATATCACGGGCATAGCTTTCAAAATACTGCTGCATGAGCGGGGGCGGAAAGCGGTCGTTCCCTGCGGGAACGGGCGTGTGCGTGGTAAATATGCTGCCGGAGGCGGCCACTTCCACCGCCACTTCAAAGGGCAGGTCGTTTTCCTTCATAAGCAGGCGAACGCGCTCAAGCCCGGCAAAGGCGGAATGCCCCTCGTTCATGTGAATGACATGATTCTGTATTCCCAACACCTGCAGGGCCTTGATGCCACCGATGCCGAGCAGAATTTCCTGCCACAGGCGCATTTCCAGGTTACCGCCGTACAGCCTTGCGGTGATACCCCGAAATTCGGCAGGATTTTCGGCAATATTGGTATCCAGAAGGTAGAGGCTGATGCGCCCCACCCTGACTTCCCATATCTGGGCCGCGAGCGGGCGATCGCCGATATAAAGATGCACCATGGCCGGTTCGCCCGAGGGCGTTGTGGCAATCTGCATGGGCATCTGCTCAAAGTCATAATCAGGGTAACGCTCCTGCTGCCAGCCATCGGGCGTCATATATTGCCGGAAGTAGCCGTGCGCATAGGCCAGCCCTATGCCGATAAGCGGCACGTTCAAATCGCTTGCGGATTTTAAGTGATCCCCGGCCAGAATGCCGAGCCCGCCCGAATAAATGGGCAGACAAAGGCTCACGCCGAACTCAAGGCTGAAATAGGCCACGGTGGATTCTTCGGAGGGCACGCCTTCAAAGCTGAAGGGAGGAGCAGCCGTCAGATAGCGCTTGAGCGCATCCACCTGCATGGTCAGTCTATTTCGGAAATAGGCGTCTTCGGCAAGGGCGTTGTAGCGCTCCTGGGAAACATGGTTCAGCAGCCAGACGGGATTTTTGTAGCTTGCGTCCCACAGTTGGGGGTCGATATCCGAAAACAGGCGCTCGATGTCGTTATTCCAGGCAAACCAGCAGTTATGGGCCAAAAACCACAGTGGATCGAGAGCGGGAGGAAGTTTGGGGATAATGGAAAAGATACGTAACGGTTGCATAAAATCTCCTCGTTCGTGCAGCCCCATTCTTGTCTTTGACTTGCAACCCGGAGCAGCGTAAGTCAAAAGAGTTTCCGGAACGGAGAAGGTCTGCGCCCCTCAACACGAAAGCACGGGCGAACATACATTCCGCCCGCTCTCCGTGGGCGAAAAGGGCGCTTGCGCCGCTCTTCGCCGGAGCATCGTCATGATGAAAAGGGTCCTGATCCCAGGGTCACGAAAAAACTGATGCAAAAAACTATCCCTCGCATACATTGTTTCACAGGAGCGCCTTTGTGACAAGTCTTTCTCCGCACCAGAGCATCGTTAATATATATTTTTTCCGGGACGCCGCCGCCGTCTACGGTGCAGAAGGGCTCTGCCCCTCTACCGCCGCATCGGTCGGGAGCGACCTGCGCGCCTGCCTTACGGAAGGCGATTCCCTGCTTATTCCCGCCGGAGAACGGCGGGCCGTGCCTACCGGCATAGCCGTGGAAGCGCTCGCCCAGGGCATTGCCGGTTTTGTCTATTCCCGCAGCGGGCTGGGCGCGGTCAAGGGCCTGACCGTGGCCCAGGGCATCGGCCTTATCGACCCTGACTACCGGGGGGAAATAACCGTATTTCTTCTTAATACGGGCAAGGAAGACTACAGTGTGCAAAAGGGAGATCGCATCGCCCAGCTTGTCTTTCAGCCCTTCATACGCCCGCTCTTCACTGCTGTTCCCGCGCTTGGCGTCACGGAGCGCGGCGCGGGCGGCTTCGGACACACAGGAACGCGCTGAACAATCATCACACCAGCATTTGCGAGGAAATTTTCATGAGCACGCTTGAGGCCATCAAACAAGAAGACGAATCCCTGCTGTTCCGGACCTACGGCAGATACCCGCTTACCGCAGACCGCGCCTTGGGAAGCCGCCTGTGGGATTTGGACGGCAAAGAGTATATCGACCTTCTCGCAGGTATCGCCGTCACCAGCCTCGGGCATTGCCACCCTGAAATCGCCGAGGCCGTGGCCGCGCAGGCGCACAAGCTTGTGCACACAAGCAACCTGCTCTACCAGAAAGAAATGCTCGCCCTGGCAAAACGCCTTTTGGCCACAACCCACTTCGGCAAGGCCTTTTTCTGCAACTCCGGGGCCGAAGCCAATGAAGCCGCCATTAAACTGGCCCGCAGATACCAGCAAAGAGTAAAAAATAAAGACGCCTATGAAATTATCACCTTTGAAGGCTGCTTTCACGGCAGAACCCTGGCTACCGTGGCCGCCACCGGGCAACCCAAGTTTCAGGACGGCTTTGCCCCCATGCCCGAGGGCTTTAACCGGATCGCCTACGGCGACCCCGCTGCCTTGGAAGCCGCTATATCCGGAAAAACAGCCGCCGTGCTGCTGGAGATGGTTCAGGGAGAGGGCGGCATCCGCCCAGCCACGCCGGAATTCGCCCAGGCCGTGGCCCGCATCTGCAAGGAAAAAGGCCTGCTCTTTATGGTTGACGAAGTACAGACCGGGCTGTGCCGCACCGGCAAATGGTGGTGTTTTCAGCACTTTGGCGTGCAGCCCGATGTGCTGACCACAGCCAAGGCCCTGGCCAACGGCCTGCCCATGGGGGCCATGCTGGGAAGCGATGAAGTCGCCAAGGCCTTTGTGCCGGGCAAGCACGCCACCACCTTCGGAGGCGGGGCCCTGCTTTCGGTTGTGGCTGCCAAGGTTCTGGAAATCATGGAACGCGACAAGCTCATGGAGCGGGCCGCGCAACTTGGAACCTGGGCCATGGAGCGCTTTCGCGCCATTGGCGAACGCTGCCCCGGCTGCATCAGGGAAGTGCGCGGCATGGGCCTGATGATCGGCATCGATCTCGCCTTCCCCGGCCAGGAAGTATGGAAGGCCCTGCTCCAAAAAGGCTTTATCCTCAACCTTACGCAAGATACCGTGCTGCGCCTCGTTCCGGCCCTGACCATCGACAAGGCCGACCTGGAAGCCTTTGCCGCAGCACTTGAGGAACTGCTTAAACAAAAACAGGCCTGATGCAAGCTTACAAGGCATAAGAATCGCACCGCCCCAGCGGAGAGCTTGCCTCCGGAAGCCATTTCATAATTCGTTATGAAATGGCTTCCGGTATTTTACCCCTTCCCCAAAAGTTCAGCCTGCTCGCCCCCCTTTTTGCAGACAGCCCCTCATTCGGATTCTCCATAGAAATTGCCTCCTGCAATTTCTATGTATCGGCNNCGTGCCATCCTGGCACGCACTTCCGATTCCAGATAAAAATCAAGGCAATTTTTATCTGGAATTGGAATCACATATGTGGCGGGACTGCCTTTGTGGTCGCCGCTTTGGGATTGACAGGCGAACCCCTGTTATATAAGTATATCCAGATATTGTGATGAATAACGGAAGGCGGTGAAAATCCGCCACGGTCGCGCCACTGTAACCGGCACCACCCCGGCCAAAGCCACTGCTTGCTGCCTGCAAGCGGGAAGGCGAGGCTATACGGGCCGGAAAGTCAGGAGACGACTCGTCACAAAGGCCGCGATTGGCGCGGCACGGCAGTACTGTCTCGCGTAAAGGCACTATGCAAGGAGCAACCATGCAGACCCACATTCTCGGCTTTCCCTCTGTCGGAAAGTACCGGGAGCTGAAACAGGCTCTCGAATCCCACTGGAAAGGCGAAGCTTCCCCTGAATCTCTTCTCAACACCGCCTCGGAACTGAAAAAACGGCATTGGCAGATTCAGAAAAAGGCCGGGCTCGACTATGTCAGTACCGGCGATTTTTCCCTCTACGACCGCATGCTGGACATAAGCTGCATGCTCGGCGCTATTCCGCCCCGCTTTTTGCCCTGTCATGGCGATGCCCCCCTGGACAAATACTTCAGTCTGGCCCGTGGCGATATCCAACGCAATATTCCCGCCCTGGAAATGACCAAGTGGTTTGACGCCAATTATCACTACCTTGTGCCGGAAATCGATGCCAACGGCCCCTGGTCTGGCAGCGAACACCCTGTGCTCGCCGATACGAAGGAGGCGAAAAGCCTTGGCTTTTCGCCAAAGCCCGCGCTAATCGGCCCCTTCACCTGGCTGGCGCTGGCAAAGGCGCAGGGGAGCGCTCTGAAGTGGCCGCGTTTACAATCTATTGTCGCCGAATACGCGGCCCTGATTGAAAAGCTCGCCCCCCACTGCGACTGTATTCAGATTGAAGAGCCTGTTCTTTGCACCGAGCTGCTGCCGGATGCCGCCGCAAGGCAGTTCCCCAGCATGTACGCCGCCCTGAACGAGGCCTGCGGCGGCAAAAAACTGATGCTGGCGACCTACTTCGGAGCGCTTGGAGAAAAGCTGGAACTGGCCGTCAATTCCGGCTGCGCCGTGCTGCATATTGATCTGGCGCGGGGCAAAGGGCAGCTTGAAGGGGTGCTGGCCGCGCTGCCCGCAAGCATGGCCCTCTCGCTCGGCATTGTTGACGGACGAAATATCTGGAAGGCGGATTACGCCCGGCAACACCATCTCATCGAGCAGGCCCTTTCCGCGCTCGGCAGGGATCGCCTCTGGCTCGGCTCAAGCTGCTCCCTGCTCCACTGCCCGGTGGATCTGTCCGAAGAAAATGCCCTGCCGGAACATATCAAGACCCGCATGGCCTTTGCCGTGCAAAAATGCGCGGAACTTACGGCTCTGCGCCGCATTGTCGAAACAAAAAGCGATCCGGCCCTTGCCGAAAATACGGCTGTTCTGCAAGCCGCCGCCGCCCATGCCGACAGCCGGATTGCGGCTGTGCGCGAACGCGCCGCTGCCGTCTCTCCTGCCGATCTCAGCCGGGAGGCCGCCTATGCAGAGCGCCGGGCAGCGCAAGGCTGGCTGAATCTGCCTTTGCTGCCCACAACCACCATAGGCTCCTTTCCGCAAACCGCCGCCATCCGCAAGACGCGGCTTGCGTTTAAAAAGGGCGACATGACAGAAGCGGAATATGAGGCCGCCATCAGATGCGAAATTAGGGACTGTATTGAAAAGCAGGAAGCGCTCGGCCTGGACGTGCTCGTTCACGGCGAGCCCGAACGCAACGACATGGTTGAATATTTCGGCCAGCAGCTTGGGGGCTTTTGCTTCACGCAGAACGGCTGGGTGCAAAGCTACGGCAGCCGCTGCGTCAAGCCGCCCGTCATTTACGGCGATGTATACCGCAAAGCCCCCATGAGCCTTGACGCGATACTGTACGCCCAGTCCCTCACTACAAAGCCGGTCAAGGGCATGCTCACCGGCCCGGTGACCATTCTGTGCTGGAGCTTTGTGCGCGATGACCTGGAGAGGAGCGAGGTCTGCACGCAGGTAGCCCTTGCCATTCGTGACGAAGTACAGGACCTGGAAAAAGCGGGGGTTCACATCATCCAGATAGACGAAGCCGCGCTGCGCGAAGGCATGCCGTTGACCCGCGCCGAAGCGGAAAACTACCTGCGCTGGGCTGTGGACGCCTTTCGCCTCGCCTCGTCCGGAGTCGCAAACGCAACCCAGATACACACGCATATGTGCTACAGCGAGTTCAACGCCATCCTCCCCTGGATTGCGGAAATGGATGCCGATGTCATCAGCATCGAATCCAGCCGCAGCGGTATGGAGTTGTTGGACGCCTTTGCCGAATTCCACTATCAGGCCGAAGTCGGACCGGGGGTATACGACATTCACAGCCCGCGCGTCCCCACGGTGGAGGAGATGGAGGCGCTGCTGCGTAAAGCTCTGCGCCACATTCCCAAAGAACGCCTGTGGGTGAACCCTGACTGCGGCCTGAAAACCCGGCAGTGGGAAGAAGCCTGGCCAGCCCTGGAAAATATGGTCGCTGCTGCGCGGCGTGTGCGTGAAAACTTGGAGTACATTGATTAATGTTTTTTCGAGGGGAGGCTCTGCCTCCCCAAAGCCCTCCGGCAAAAGCGGCTGGGCCGCTTTCCGGAACATATCAGTCCTGCCCCTCTTCCCCTGTCTGTCGACTGCGAATGATACTTGTATCCGCCCTTGCCTGTGCTATACTACAGCTTGCTATCCTTATCTGTGAGCTTTCAGGAAACGCCGCCAAATGAAAAAAACCAGCTTTCCTGAAGGAGGGTGCCTATGGCCGGAGTAGGCCTGCTAGCCTTGCTTGACGATATAGCGTCCATTCTGGACGATGTTTCCCTTCTCACCCAGATAACGGCCAAAAATACCGCTGGCATGCTGGACGATGTATCGGCCCTGACCAAGGTGGCGGCCCAGAAAACAGCCGGTGTGCTGGGGGACGATCTGGCCCTGAATGCCGAACAGGTATCGGGCGTTAAGTCGGATCGGGAATTGCCCGTGGTTTTTTCCGTTTTCAAGGGTTCCTTGCTGAACAAAGCCATTTTGGTCCCGGCGGCCATTGCCATAAGCGCGTTTGCGCCGCGCCTCGTCACGCTTCTTTTAATGATCGGCGGCGCATACCTGTGCTTTGAAGGGGCGGAAAAGCTGCTGCGCCGTTTTTTCAGCGGGCGCGGCAAGGCGCAGCAAGAAGAAAAAAAACTTCGTTCGCCTGAGGATGCAAGAGCGGAAGAAAAGCGGAAGATCCGGGGCGCGGTGCGCACGGATTTCATTCTGTCTGCGGAGATTATCGTTATCGCCCTCGGCACAGTGCCTGGCGATGCCTCGCTCGCACTACGGGCCGCAGTCCTGAGCGCGGTGGGCATACTTATGACTGTGGGCGTGTACGGCCTTGTCGCTGCAATCGTCAGGCTGGACGACATGGGACTGTATCTGCTCCGAAAGCACCCTGCGGACGGCCTTGGCAAGACCCTGGGCAGCTTTCTCCTGGGCTTGTCGCCCCGCCTGATGCGTCTGCTGGGAGTAGCCGGAACCCTTGCCATGTTCCTGGTCGGCGGGGGCATACTGATGCACGGGCTGCCCTGGCTGCATCCTCTGTCCGGGGTCTTTTCCGCCCTGCCCCTGCCGGGTGTATGGAATCTCTTTTTGAATATTGGGATCGGGGCCGTGGCAGGCGCACTGATTGCCGCGCTCCTGCTGCCCATCTCTGCCCTGCTGCGCCGCTTGAGGGGGACATCTCAATAAATTTTGGCTCCGCCTCCAGCAAGGGGGTATAAAGGTGGAACTGAACGCGCCTGCGGATAAAGCACTGCTCTACCTGCGCCCTCAGAGCCAAGTATCTTTTCACCCCTATGTAAACGAATACATCTTTTTCCCCTCTTGACAATCGTACGGCTTCAATTCACAAAAAAAACATCAGTTTCAATCTCTTGGCTAAGGACGCTCCAGCACTTTCACCCTACACCCTGCAAGACAAGGAGGACTCTCTCAAGCGACTTTGTCTACAGCCTTGAAAAGCGTGATTTGTTTAGACGCCGGTGCTGCGTGGCTTACGCTACAATAGGCCCGCGCAAAGCGCCCGCCGGAAGGCTTCCGGCTCTGGCGCGCGGGCATACGCGGCGTACGTTTGGATTTCACTCGTGGGAACGGGGGCAACGCGCCCTCTGACAAAAGGCGGACACACTGTCCGTATGGTGCGAAAAAACGTAGCATACTACCGGCGGGAGGCCATATGCCCAATAGCAAGACAAACGACAAAGCGAACAAAAAAGGCAAAGGAAACGAGCGGGCATCTGTCATTGAACCCGCGCAGCAAAAAGGGGTCAAGCATCACATCAAGAGCATGGCCGAGTATGAGGCTTTATGCAGCAAGGCGATGGAATCGCCTGAAAAGTTTTGGGGCGATCGGGCCAAGCAGCTGCTGCACTGGTTTAAACCCTGGCATACAACCTTAAATTACGACTTCAACGAACCGCGCATCGAATGGTTCGCGGGCGGCAAACTCAACGCTTCGTACAACTGCCTGGACAGACACATCAATGGCGCGCGCCGCAACAAGGTGGCCCTTATCTGGCAGGGTGACCCTGAAGACGATGTGCGCATATGGACCTACCAGATGCTCTACGACAGGGTCTGCCGCTGCGCCAACGCCCTCAAAAACGTGGGCGTGCGCAAAGGGGACAGGGTGGTGCTCTACCTGCCCATGATTCCGGAAATGGTCGTGGCCATGCTGGCCTGCACGCGCATCGGCGCGGTGCACGTCCAGGTTTTCGCCGGTTTTTCCCCCTCCAGCGTGCAAAGCCGCATTCAGGACTGCGAAGCCAAGGTCGT
>DBDO01000177.1:3325-3469 GCA_002293605.1 Desulfovibrionaceae bacterium UBA930 | reverse complement strand
CTATACTTCGGAGTTCACGGGCGGGCAGCTTAAAGTAGCGCCCGAACACAGCGAAGCCGAGGTACTGCGCCTGATGCGCAAGCCGGATATCGCGCAGTTTGAGCGCTTTCTTGCGGCCTTTGGCAGGCATTGCCGCGCGGCAGG
>DBDO01000177.1:2012-3132 GCA_002293605.1 Desulfovibrionaceae bacterium UBA930 | reverse complement strand
GCTGCTGCAAGGGGGGAAAAGGGGGCGGGGGTAAGGAGCATACCTTGGGAAATGCCCATTATTGCCCGCCTCACCAACGCTTATGGGGCCGCGCTTCCGCGCAGCAGACGCGTGTAAACGGATAGCATATTTTCTAGAGAAAATCTAAACTATAGCATACTCTGTTATCTCTTTGTTCCGCAGGCTTACGGGCTTTTGGCAAAGCCGAAGCTCTGGGGGCTTAGATTGCAGTTGGGTAAATAGGCCTTATACAGCAAGCTCGTAGCAATTTTTTCAGAAAAAAATAGAAAAGCTGTTGCATTTTTTTCTATATAGAGTATTTTATAAGCAACAAAGCCTGTAAGTCTGCCGAACGCTTTGAAATTTCTAGCGATTTCAGGCAGGCCAGCCGGGCTTCATAAAAGAGCGGAAGCTGCGGCTTCCGAAACAGGAGTTTTCGGAGATCGGAGCTTTCCGCAGCATAAAAGAGCCGTCACCTTAGTGATGGGACTCGTCAGCATATACAGCCGGTCGTACAGCGGCCCGTGCTGAACAAAGCATGTGCTTAAGGAAATATATTCCATGAATCTGAAATATATAATCAAAGGCCTGTTGCAGGGGGTGTTCGCGTTCTCTCTGCTTGTCGGGCTCTATGCTCTGCCTGTGAACGCGGCAGAGTTTTCGGCGGCAGGGCTCAGTCCGTCATTGGCGGAAGGCAGCGCCTTGCAGGAAGGTGCCCGCCTGAAGGCGCACACAGCTTCCGGGCAGCAGGAACGCGACCTTATGCACGATAGAGGTGGCGTTCGACCCGTTGCATCCTTTATCCGCTTTACAGACCAGCCCGGAAGGAAGGCATGAGCAAAGACTTGTCCCTGAATCTTTTGAGCGAAGCGACAGCTTCCCGGCCTGCGGGGATTCCCGCACAGCCGGCTGCCGTCTTGATGCCCGCCAGGGCGTGCCGCTTACGAGCGGGCAGCTGCGCTGAGAGGATCAGGCTTTGCTACAAGGCCAGAGCATTGTATCCAGGCAAGAACGGTTGCAATGCTCTGATTATCATAGATGACCCTCTAACCGCACGCCGGTTGCGGCAATACCGGCCAACTGCGGCCGCCCTCCGACTGCGCGAAATGTCGGCCAACGT
>DBDO01000177.1:0-1992 GCA_002293605.1 Desulfovibrionaceae bacterium UBA930 | reverse complement strand
AACGTCAGCCGCTTTCCCGGTAGCGCGTCATACCGGGCAACATCAGCCGCTCTCCGGCTGCGTGAAATGCCGGCTAACCACGATAACCCGGCAAGGGCGGCGGTTCTGTCCGTCCTCCAACCTGCCCTTACAGGCAGAAGAACCGCCCCCTTGCCGCTGAAACAACCCTACTATCATGCCACGGTTTTACAAATATAGCTATATAAAAATTTTTCTTCCGCTGGTGCTCCTGTGCCTGGCGGGACTCTTTTTTTTTCTTACAGACGCGCCCGCCGCGAACAAGGATTCCGGCTCCCTGCCTTTCAGCCAGGGCTCTCTGCCTCCTTTCGGGTCGGCAAAAGACCTGCCCTGCGCGATGTTCGTTGCTGAAGACACAGCCGGGGCAAGTCTGGTGCTTGAAGTGACCTTGCGCGAAGAGCCTGAAAGAAGCGCGCTCATGCTGCTGGCCGACAGAATATACGAGGGAAAGGGCGGGCAGGCCTATGAACAGGTGCTTATTCTCTGGCATCTGAACGATGACAGCGGAAGAAACGGCCCCTGGGCCATTTCCGACATTACCAAGTCTGACGCCGTGCTGCGCATCATGAAGCGCTGAACGCGTATCTGCCTAAGGTCATCCTCAGACAGTGTTGGCGCGAGATGGATTTTTGCTTCTCCGGCGTGGCAAAAAGACGCTCGTAATGGCACTGTCTACTGCCTGCGCACGGCAATCCAGCTCGCTACCCCGCCCGTAAACATGGGCACCAGCACCAGGGCCAGAAGCATGGGCCAGGGCGGGAAGAAAATATGCAGCAAGAGCGGCGGAAAGTTTAGTATGTCGCGAATGCCGCCGTGCAGCAGCCAGAGCAGGCCAAGGGCGGAAAGGCCGCCGCCCAGTCCTTGCAAAGCGCCGCTCACAATCAGGGGCAAACGGATATACCAGCGAAAGGCCCCGATCATCTGCAAAATTTCAATTTCATGGGTCCGGGCGATCAGGGAAAGCCGGACCGTATTGCCCACTATCAGCCCGAGCACCAGGGCCAGAAAGGCCACGGAAGGCCAGATCACATAGCGGCTGACCTTGCGCCAGGCCCGGCCAAGTTCATCGCGCAAAGGGGTTTCCACCACCCTGTCCACGCCCGGCTGCGTTTCCAGCAGACGGGCCGTATCTTTCAGCCAGCGCTCAAGATCCTGCTTGTCCGGCGTAAAGGCCACAACAGCGGTGGCGGGCAAAGGGCTTTTTTCAGCCAGAAAGGGAAAATGCTTCTCCAGGTTGCCCTTGCCCCTGCCCAGCCGCGCCCCCAGTTCCGCAAGGGCCTCTTCCGGGGTATAGGTATTCAGGTATTGAAAGCCGGGCATGAGCGGGTAGCTTTGCCACTGCTCCTCTATCTGGCCCATGTCCGTGCCGGGCTTCCAGTAGACCTGAAAGACCGCTTCTCCGCGCACCATGCCGAGCTGGGCGTCCAGGCTGGTCAGGATCATGAGAAACAAAGCGGATAAAAAAACCACCAGGGTCACGGCAGCAAAGGTGGCCGCCTGAGCCCAGGGGTTCAGGGAAAGATCGCGGATTCCCTGAGCGACAAGACGCGCCAGAATACGAATCACAAAGTCCCCCGCCGTATGGAAAGATTCGCCTGTGTCCCTCCGACTGCATAGCCCTGGTCCATGCGAAGGGGCAGGCCCGAATCCGAAATACTGCCGCCGGAGCGTACCGGGTCTTGCCCGGCGGAAAACACGCGGGCCCCGGGCCAGTTGGCTTCGGTGATCATGCCGTCTTCAATACGCATGACGTAGGCGGCGGGATGGCGGCGCATCAGCTCGGCGCTGTGCGTGGCAAAAAGCACGGTGGCCCCGTAAGCCTGAAACTGCTTGAATAGCTCCATGAGGCGGCAGGAAAGCTCAAGATCAAGGTTGCCCGTAGGCTCATCCGCCAGCAGCACCTTGGGGTTGACCACAAAGGCGCGGGCAATGGCCACGCGCTGCTGCTCGCCGCCGGAAAGCTCCGCCGGATAA
>DBDO01000136.1 GCA_002293605.1 Desulfovibrionaceae bacterium UBA930 | reverse complement strand
GGCGGGCAAGTCCTGCCTGGCCGGGGACGTGATTGGCGAATACTCTTTTGACACAGCCCTGCGGGTGGGTGACCGGCTGCTTTTTGGGGATATGGCCCATTACAGCATGGTAAAAACCACTACTTTCAATGGCCTCGGCCTGCCGGGCATCGCGCGGCTGGAAGCGGGCAGCCATGCCTTCCGGATGGTGCGCTCTTTCGGGTACGAGGATTTTAAAACGCGCCTTTCCTGACGATATTGTTTGGAAACAGCCCCACAGGATACCGCATGAAGAACTCACCTCCGCGTTTTCTGGCCTCGGAACTGCCCTTGCGCCCGGCAGAGGAGTGCCGTTTTCAGGTCATTCCCGTGCCCTATGAAGCCACGGTGTCATACGGCGGCGGCACCGCACAGGGGCCTGCCGCCATCTTGGAGGCCTCCAACCAGCTTGAAGTCTGGACCGGCCGCAACCTGCCCTCGGAGCAGGGCATATTCACATGGCCTGCGGTGGACTGTTCCGGTTCCGCCGAGGCGGTGCTGGAGCGTATCGAGGCTGCCGTGAGCAGGGCCATGGCCGAAGGGCCGCAGAATTCGTTGGCCAAGGCCTCGGCCCTGGGGGCCGCCGTGGTGCCGGTCATTCTCGGGGGCGAGCATACAGTCAGCCTGGGGGCGCTGCGCGCCCTGAAAAAGCACTACGGCTCTTTCGGCATTATCCAGTTCGATGCCCACGCGGACCTGCGCGACAGCTATGAGGGCTCAAAGTTCAGCCACGCCTGCGTCATGCGCCGGGCCGTGGAGGAGCTTGGTCTGCCCTTGTTTCAGGTGGGTGTACGCAGCCTGTGTCAGGATGAGGCTCGCTACCGCACCATGCAGCGCATCCCCTGTCTGGACGCGCGCGAACTGAACCTTTGCCAGGCCTTTTTGTCGTCCGGGGCGGCAGGGGGGGGGCTGCTGTCCATCCCTGAAGATTTTCCCGACCAGGTTTTTCTGAGCTTTGATATCGACGCCCTGGACGCCTCGCTCATGCCAGCCACAGGAACTCCTGAGCCCGGCGGCCTGTTCTGGTGGGACGCGCTCGTTCTGGTGGAGCGTTGCCTGGCCGGACGCAGTTGCCTCGGCTTTGACGTGGTAGAACTGGCTCCGGTGGAAGGCCTGCACGCCCCCAACTACACGGCAGCCCGCCTGGTGCACGAGATTATGGGCATTGTCGGAAGCTCGGAAACCCCGTACGTTCCTTTTTAAGGAAGCACCGATGAATACGCTTTGGGAAACATTGCGTTTTTTCGTTACGAAAAAACGCAATGTTTCCTCTAAAAATGTAAAGCGGCCAGTTCCCTGCCAATGCACTCCACGATATCTGCGTCCAGTTCCCCGTTTTTCGCCATGGTCCGCATTAATCCCAGCGCATCGGCGTGCCGCATGCCTCCGCAGTAGGGTCTGTCTTCCATAAGGGCCTGGTAGATATCGCAACAGGCCATGAGTCTGCTTTCAAAAGGCATATCTTCCCCCCGAACTCCGTGAGGGTAGCCGCTGCCGTCCAGCCGTTCATGGTGCTGTGCGCCCCAGAGGGCGATGTCCTCCAGTCCCTGTACATCCTGAAGAATTTCCTGAGATCTGATCACATGCTGCCGCATGATCTCAAGCTCTTCGGCGTTTAAGGAGCCGGGTTTATTCAGAATGGACAGAGGGGTGGAGAGCTTGCCTATATCATGCAGGTATGCGGCAATAGCCAGTTTGTCGCAATGCTCCTGATCAAAGCCGTATAAGCGCCCCAAAAAGGCGGCTGTTTCGGCAACCCCTTGGGAGTGGCTGCGGGTGAAGGGGGATTTGGCATCAATGATCAAGGCGAAAACGCGGCATATCCGCAGCAGTTCGGTGGTGGAGAGATCCCGGCCTACGGTGGGAACGGTCAGTTCAAGCGCTCGGTCGATATTCGCGTCAGATACATGGCGGACAAATTCGTCATCCAGGCTATCCAGCAGGGCCTCCACCACCAGGGGTGAATACAGGGTTCCCTTGTGCCGGAGGGCATGTTCCCGGATTTCCTGCACAAGACTTGTCCGGGGCCTTCCCATGCCCAGATGCAAATCCGTGTTGTCCGCCAGGCGAAGGATGGCGGAGCGCAAGGGAATGGCGTTCCCGGCGAGCTTATGGTAGCCCCCGCCGTTCCAGTTTTCATGATGGTGGAGGATGATGCCGGAAGCGTCTTCCATAAAGGGAAAATCCTCGGCGTTCTTCTCGCCGATTGCACAATGGATTTCCAGGCCCTCCAGACCGGATACTCCCGCTTCTCCCCTTTCCAGCATATAGGCGGTCAGGGCGTTGTCGTGCAGAACGGCGCAGGAGGCCATGTCAAACACCTGCGTCTGGGTACCGCCCATGGCCTGGCACAGCCGCATGGATACGTAGGCCACCCTTTTGCCGTGGTTGCTGCTTACGCCCAGCATTTCCCGCTCCACAAAATCCAGCGCCCTCGAAACGGCGAATAACAGGCCATTGAACGTGATCTTCATGGAGTCTCCGCTTGTTTTTACCGTGATACGGCCCTTGAATACCGCAGCATGATATGCGTTTTAGCCCTGCGAAACAATCCATAAACGGCAGTTCTCCCTCAGCAGGATCGTCATGCAGGGCTGCCGCATCATTTTAATTTCCTATAGTTTCAACAGCGAGTTCCGCAGAGGCTGTAAAAAGGTCGGTCATTCAGCCTGCTCCTCAAGGGTTCTCCCTCTGAGGCGCAACAGCATTACAGTGCGTCTGCTCTGGAATTGCCGCGTTCGCCTGTTGCCTTCCCCTTTTTTTTGTGCCACTGTGAGCGCCGCCGCATTCAGGCGTTCCTGCGGTGTCGGATCTTTCTGAATAAGGGAGATTCATTCCAGCGGCTTGTGTCTTTATGGCGCAGGCCCTTCTCCACTGACTCGCGCCGCAGGCGCCGGGAGCCGGTCGTGAAAGATTCCGCTGCGCTTATCTCTAGGCTCGCCGAGAGCGGAGACCTGACGGACGCCGAACTGTCGCTCCTGCTGCAATCCTCTGCCCATGATGCAGCGCTGTTCCGTGCGGCCGATGCGGTGCGGCGCAAAACTTTCGGTAATGCCGTTTACATCCGCGGTCTTCTGGAAATTTCCAACTATTGTGTCCGGGGATGCCGCTACTGCGGCATCCGTAAGGGCAGCGGGGCCGCGCGCTACCGCCTGAGCCCTGCCCTGCTTCTGGACTGCTGCGTCCGCGCCTATGGCAAGGGCTTTCGTACCTTTGTGCTGCAAGCCGGAGAAGATCCCTTTTTTGGCGATGACAGTGTGTGCGGCATGGTGCGCTCCATAAAGCAGCACTGTCCGGACGCGGCGGTGACCCTTTCCCTGGGCGAGCGCAGTCGCGAAAGCTATCAGGCCTTTTTCGATGCAGGGGCTGATCGCTATCTTTTGCGCCATGAAACAGCGGATACGGCGCATTATGCGCGCCTGCACCCGGAAGATATGAGCCTTGAGCGCCGTAAAGAGTGTCTTTTCGTGCTTAAATCCATCGGTTTTCAGGTCGGTTCGGGCTTTCTGGTGGGCTCCCCCTGGCAAAGGAGCGAGCACTTGGCGCGTGATATCCGTTTTCTCCAGGAACTTAAGCCTGAAATGATCGGCATAGGCCCCTTTATCGCCCACCATGCGACTCCCTTGCGCGCCTTTCCAAACGGCGGACTGGATCTGACCTTACGCCTTATAGCCGTGCTGCGCCTTCTCTTTCCCGAGGCCCTTATTCCGGCCACCACCGCCTTGGCCAGCCTCTCGCCGGAGGGGCGGGCCCTGGGCTTGCAGGCCGGGGCCAATGTGATCATGCCGAATATCTCGCCGCCGGATTACAGAAAATTTTATGACTTGTATGACAATAAAGTAAGCACAGGCTGCGAATCTGCCGAAGGTATGGCCGAGCTTGAAGCGCAGGTGCTTGCGGCAGGCTATGCCCTCAGCATGGGGCGGGGCGATGCGCCGTCCGCAGGGAGAATATATGAACGATGCCTCCTGGCTGGATGAAGCCGAAATTCATGCCCGGCTGGATTGTGGGCGCTGCGAACCCGAGCCGGGCGAACTTGACGATATTATCAGCAAAAGTCTGGAACTGGGGGGGCTTTCCCTTGGCGAAGCTGCCGCGCTGTGCCGCGTACGCTCCGCAGAGGGGTTAGCGCGCCTCTTCAGCGCCGCCAAAAAGGTCAAGGAAGCAATCTACGGCAGGCGCATCGTCTTTTTCGCTCCCTTATATATTTCCAACCTGTGCAAAAACGAATGTCTTTACTGTGCCTTTCGTGCTTCCAACACGCTGTTGAAGCGCCGGGCCCTCGGCATGGACGAAATCCGCGAGGAGAGCGTCAGCATCCTCAACGAAGGGCACAAGCGCGTGCTTATGGTGGCCGGAGAATCCTACCCCAGGGAAGAGGGCTTTTCTTACGTCATCCGGGCTATTGAGGCCATTTACAGCGCGCGCAACGACAGAGGCGATGCCATTCGCCGTGTCAACGCCAATGTGGCCCCGCTCACCGTGGAAGAGTTCAAGAGACTGAAAAGCGCGGGCATAGGCACCTACCAGCTTTTTCAGGAGAGCTATCACCGCGAAACCTACCGGGCCGTGCACCGCACCGGTAAAAAGGCCGATTATGACTGGCGGGTGAACGGCATGGACCGGGCCATGCAGGCGGGCATAGACGATGTGGGCATTGGCGCGCTCTTTGGTCTGTATGACTGGCGTTTTGAGCTTCTGGCCTTGCTCATGCATGCAAAACACCTGGAGGAGCGTTTCGGCGTGGGCTGCCATACCATCAGCGTGCCGCGCATTGAACCTGCCGTGGGTTCGGACATGGCCCAGGCCCCGCCGCAGGCGGTTTCTGACGAAGATTTCATGAAGATCGTGGCCATATTGCGCCTGGCCGTGCCCTATACCGGCATTATCATGTCCACGCGCGAAAGCGCGGCCATGCGCGGCAGCACCCTGGAACTGGGGGTTTCGCAAATCTCTGCCGGGTCGCACACGGACCCTGGCGGCTATTCCGAAAAGCGCGATGAATCCGCCGCCCAGTTCCAGCTTGGCGATCACCGCTCACTGGCAGAGGTCATTCGCGATATCGGCGGCAAGGGCTTTATCCCCTCCTTTTGCACGGCCTGTTACCGCACCGGCAGAACC